>JBGFRN010000271.1:0-24466 GCA_041695105.1 Bacillota bacterium
CTCGTTGACCCGCCCATCCGGAAAAACACTGACGATCCGCCCTAATCCGGCCTAATCCGCCCTGAATCTGACGATTCACTGGTCTTCACGGGCAAGCTAGGGGCTAGTAACATGGGCTAGGGGCTGGGATTTGCCCAAGGACTGGTAGTACTAGAGGACAAAAAGATCTTCGCCGTAACTGGCCACTGAAAACAAACAACCCCGTCTTCCCAGGGATCCGGTCTCAATCAGACTGGAATCCCAAAAAAGACGGGGTTTGAACCTGCCCGCCTGGTTTCATCCCTTTTACGGGTGCAGCACCTTGCCCAAAAATTCCCTCGTCCGGGCCTCGGTAGGTTTACTGAAGATCGCCTCGGGCGGGCCCTGCTCGACCACCCGCCCGTCGTCCATAAAGACGACCCGGTCGGCCACCTCGCGGGCGAAGCCCATCTCGTGAGTCACGACCACCATGGTCATCCCCTCCTCGGCCAGACCCTTCATGACGCCCAAAACCTCGCCCACCAGTTCGGGGTCGAGGGCCGAGGTGGCCTCGTCAAAGAGCATCACCTTCGGCTTCATGGCCAGGGCCCGGGCGATGGCCACCCGCTGCTGCTGCCCGCCGGAAAGCTTGGATGGGTAGAAATTTAACTTGTCCTCCAAACCTACCTTCTTCAGAAGCTGGGTGGCGGTAGCAATGGCCTCGGCTCGGCGGGCTCCCAGGACGTGGATAGGGGCCTCAGCCACATTTCCCAGGGCGGTCATGTGGGGGAAGAGGTTGAAGCGCTGGAAGACCATCCCGATTTGGGCGCGCATCCGGTTCAACCCGTCCTCGGTATCGGGCAGCCATTTCCCGTTAATCTCACGAAAGCCTACTGGGCGACCGTCGACGTAGATCCGTCCGGAATTGATCTTTTCTAGGTAGTTGATGCAACGGAGAAGAGTGCTCTTGCCCGATCCGCTCGGACCGATAACGCAGACGACCTCGCCGGGGGCGACGCTCAGGGTGATTCCCTTGAGGACCTCATGGTCGCCGAAGCTCTTATGGATCTCCTGAAGATCGACCATGGCCGCCATTACTCGTACACCCCCGACTTCTTCTCGGCCTTGTGAGCGATGGCCGAGAAGACGCTGGTCATGATCAGGTAGATCAGGGCGACGACCAGCAACACATCGCCCCGAAAACGGGACGAGACCAGGTGCTGGCCCTTGCGCAGCAGTTCCTCAAGACCAATGACCGAGACTAGCGAGGTGTCTTTGAGCATGGCGATGAACTCATTGCCCAGGGGGGGGATCAGACGCTTGAAAGTCTGGGGGATGATGATCCGGCGCATGGCCAGGCTGTACGACATCCCAAGGGAACGGGCGGCCTCCATCTGCCCCTTGTCGATCGACTCGATCCCAGCCCGGATGATTTCTGCGATATAGGCCCCGTAGTTGACTCCGAGAGCCAGGATACCGGAGGCAAATTTCGATCCAAGATCGATGCCAACCTGGGGAAGGAAAAAGTAGACGATGATGATCTGGACCAGCAGGGGCGTGCCGCGAATCACCAGGGTGTAGGTGTAAGAGATCGCCACCAGCAGCCGGTTTCCCGAGAGCCTCATCAGCGCCGCAAGCAGACCGAGCCCAATTCCGAGCGCGATCGAGACGACGGCCAACTGGATAGTCAGCCAGGCGCCTTCCCACAGCAGGGGAAGGATCTTGATGTAAAAAGCCGGATAACGCTCGTAAAGCTCAGCCCATTCCACAGGACTCCTCCCCGGCTTACTTGTTGGTCAGATCGTCACCAAACCACTTCATTGAGATTTCCTTAAACTTACCAGATTTCTTGAGTTCAGCGATAGCCTTGGTGATAGCTTCATGAAGCTCCTTGTCCTCCTTGCGGAGGGCGATGCCGACCGGCATCCGCTCGGCGGCCTCGCCGGAGACCATAAACGTCTTGGGATCCCTTACGGCGTAGTACTTGCCGACGGGTTCGTCAACCACAACCACATCGGCCTTTTTATTCCTGAGCTCGACGAAGGTATCGTTGAAACTGTCGAACTTAACGACTTTGGCCCCTTTGACCTTCTCGGCCATCTCCATGCTGGTGGTGTCGGTCTGGACGGCGACGGTCAGACCGGCGAGCTGCTCCATCTTTGTAATCGCCTTGCCGCCGGCGCGGACGACAAAGACCTGGTCGAGCTTGACGTAGTCAGCGAAAGCGACTTCCTTCTTGCGCTCATCGGTGACGTTCATCGAGGAGATAATGGCGTCGTACTTCTTGCCCTTCAGGCCGGGAATGAGGCCATCCCACTTGGTAGGTTCAAAGGCGGCCTGAACCCCGATAACCTTGGCGACCTCCCTGGCCAGGTCGATGTCAAACCCGACCAACTCGTTGGTCTTCTCATCGTGGAACTCCATCGGCGGGTAGGTGTCATCGGTGGCGAAGACGAGCTTGCCGGCCTTCTTCACCCGGTCCAGCGAGCCATCGCCGGCGGGCTTGGGGGCCTCCGTCTTGGGAGTTTCAGTCTTAGCCGGGTCGTTGGCCTTGGGCTGTGGAGCCGGCTGACCGCCGCAACCGGCCAGGGACAGGGATACCAAAATGACGGCCACCAGGAGTAGGGCGATCCGAGATACGAGACGCAAGGATCATTACCTCCATCGACATAATCTGATTGTTTGCCGGACAGTAAACTTCGACCTGAGGCCGAAAACACCTGCTAAGCATTAACAATATTCCTAGGTTTTTCACCTGATTGTTTAAGGTAAAATCCTTTTTCTAGCTAAAGCATTAAAGTAATGCAGTGACAGCCCCGGCTCCCTTCGGATAAAATTGGACCTGGTCCCTGGCACACATTATCCCGAAGGAGCCTTCCCCCTTGACTTCACCAATTCCCCGCTGGCAAGCCAACCTGATCCTTTTAGCCACCACCGCCGTCTGGGGTTCTAGCTTCGTCGTGGTCAAAGAAGCCGTCGAGGCGATCGACCCTTATCTGTTCATCGCCTTGCGGTTCGCCGTTGCCGGCCTCTTGCTGGGGGGGATTTTCGGCCGCCGGCTGTTGTCTTCCGGCCCGGAGACCTGGAAAGCCGGGGCCTGGATGGGCCTGTGGCTTTTTCTCGGATTCACCTTTCAAACCCTGGGACTGGCCCTGACCTCATCCACCAACTCCGGATTCATCACCGGCCTGTGCGTGGTGATGGTGCCCCTGGGCAGCGCCCTCCTGCGGTTGAAGTGGCCGGACCGATCGACCTCCCTGGGCGTCTTGCTGGCCGCGGCCGGTCTCGTTCTTCTTTCAACTCCGGATAACCTGGCCCCCAACCGCGGGGATCTTCTGACCCTAATCGCGGCCGTCGCCTTCGCCATTCACATTTTGGCCACGGGTAATTACGCCCCGAAGCACCACCCCGGGGTTCTGGCTCTGATCCAGATTCTCACGGTCGGACTGATATCGTCGCTGGCAGCGGCCGCCTCCGGGAGTCTGAGCTTCGTCTCACTTTCCGCCGCTACCGCCCCGGTCTGGATGGCTGTGATCGCGATGGGCATCGTGGCAACCGCTGGAGGTTATCTGGCCCAAACGGCCGTCCAGCGCTTCACCACCCCCACCAGCACCGCGCTGATTTTCTTGATGGAGCCGGTCTTTGCGGCCATCTTCGCCTTTGTCTTCAGGGGCGAGGTTATCGGCCCGCAGGGCTGGGTCGGGGCCGGGCTGATATTGGCCGGCATGGCGATTTCGGAACTGAGAAGCCCGGTGGCTCCGGAGAGCCTGGCTTCAGAGCAAAAGCTTATTTAACCGTTATCCTCCGAGTAAAGTTCCTGCCACAGCCCCCAGTAGGCCTCGGCCTGATCGACCCGATGCTGGGGCGTGCGAGGCGGCAGCTCCCGCACCACCTTGGCCGGAGAGCCCATCACCAGGGTTCCGGATGGGATCGTCTTGCCCTCCGGGACGAGGGAGCCGGCGGCCACGACGACATTGTCCTCAATTACGGCCCCGTCCAGGATAATCGCCCCCATCCCGATCAGGACGTTGTTGCCAATGGTGCAGCCGTGCAGGATGGCCCGGTGGCCGACCGTGCAGTTATCCCCGATCTGGAGCGGCCACTTCCCCTGCGTGACGTGGAGGATTGACCCGTCCTGGATATTGGTCGCCCGGCCGATCTTGATCCAGTGGACGTCTCCCCGGGCCACGGCCGTTGGCCAGAGGCTTGACCCTTCCTCCATCGTGACGTCGCCGATGACGACCGCCTGGGGATCGACATAGGCACCGGGATGGATCTTGGGAACCTTGCCCTTAAGCTGTCTGATCACTTGTAAATCACCCCAACTCCCCTTTTCGCTCTGCCGGGCCCGAATCTCCTTTTCCGGCAAATCCTTTCCCGAAGGCAGGACTGCTCCCGGCTGAAGTCAAAAAGGTCTGGGTAGACTCCATTCGGAAGGGGGCCCGACTAGTGAACACCTTCTGGACATTCCTTTTGATTTACACACTGGTCATTCCCTGGCTTAACCGTTACTGGATCAACTACCTGCGGCTGACCAGGATCCGGGCCCTGGAGCGCCGTCGGGGCTCCCGGGTGATCACCCTGATCCACCGGCAGGAGGCCCTGAGCCTTCTCGGCTTCCCCGTGGTCCGCTATATAAATATCGAGGATTCCGAGGAGGTTCTCCGGGCCATCCGGCTAACGCCGGATAACATGCCCATCGACCTGGTCCTCCACACCCCGGGCGGGCTGGTGCTGGCCACCGAGCAGATCGCCGCCGCCCTGCGCCGCCACCAGGCCCAGGTGAGCGTCTTCGTCCCCCACTACGCCATGTCGGGTGGGACGATGCTGGCCCTAGCGGCCGACGCTGTTCACATGGACGAAAACGCCGTCCTTGGACCGGTCGACCCGCAGCTCGGCCAGTACCCAGCGGCCTCGGTGTTGAAGGCCGTTGAGGAGAAACCGATCGAGAGGATTGACGACGAGACCCTGATCCTGGCCGATCTGGCCCGCAAGGCTCGGAAGCAGGTCAAGGAGTTTGTTAAATTCCTCCTGGTAGACAAGGTAGACGAGGCCGAAGCCGATAAACTGGCCGCCGAATTGACCTGCGGCCAGTGGACCCACGACTACCCGATCTTCTTCGAGCAGCTCAAGTCCTACGGGTTGCCGGTGCAGACCGAGCTTCCCCTGGAAGTCTATGAGCTGATGGAGCTGTTCCCCCAGCCCCCGGGCAGGCGGCCGTCGGTTCAGTACATACCGGTGCCGTACGAGCCGACCGGACCGAGGGACAACCGGCCGCGGCGCTAGACGACTTTTGGCAAACCATTGACAGCGCAGAGGTCTCTATATAAACTGTTTCTATACCAATAATTTGGATCCACACGAAACATCGTCAAATTCAGGGGTTGGCCATGGGTAAAAAAATTTTCGAAGGACCTTCAAAGTACATTTGCTTTAACCTGAGCCGGGTTATGAGAAAGGTGCAGCGTTATTACGAAAGCCACCTTTCTTCGTTGGGACTTACCCCGGTGCAATTCTACGTTCTGAGTGCCCTCTTAGTTAAGGACGGCCAAAAGTTTAAGGACCTGGCCAGGAGTTTGGATATGGACGGTTCCACCCTCACCGGCATCCTGGACCGGATGGAGCGTCTGGAATACCTTGAGAGAAGGGATGACCCCGAAGACCGCCGTTCTTTACTGATCTTCTTAACCGAAAAGGCCGAAGTTAGCCGCGCGGATATAATCAGCCTTGCCGAGCGTTTGAATCAGGAGATCAAAGAGAAGTTTGCGGGAGAGGAGTTTGAGGTTTTTGAAAGGTTACTCGACAAATTGGCCCAAAACACATGATTCTTAAACCCTAACCGTTTGTATACCAATATCTTTTGTACTCATTATTGATAAAGGAGGTCATAAAATGGGACACATAGTCAACTCCAAGGACGAGGTTTACCGGACCTTAGCCGAGCGCCTGAACCGGAACCCGGTAGGGGCACCCTTGAACGATACCTTGATGAAGATACTTCACCGGCTCTACACCGAGCGCGAAGCGATGGTCGGCAGCCAATTTTCCCTGATGCCGATGACTCTAGAGCAGATTGTGGGGATCACCGGGATTGAGGCCGAGAAATTAAAGGCCATCCTGGATGGCATGGCCGACAAGGGATTGGTGCTGGACATCCCCCGCAAGGAAGTTTTCTACTACATGCTGGCCCCGATGGTGGTAGGGTTTTTCGAGTATACCTTTATGCGGGTAAGGACTGATATCGATATGAGGGAACTGGCCGGGCTGTTCGAGCAGTATTTCGGCTCCGGCCAGGTCAGGGAAGAGTTCTCTGGGGCCGCCACCAAGATGATGAGGACTTTGGTGTATGAAAGCCTGGTCCCGCTGGCGGTGCAAACCGAGACTTTGACCTACGAGCGGGCCTCGGAGATCATCCGGCAGTCGGGCGGAGGGGCGATCTCGATGTGCGCTTGCCGTCATAAGGCCGAGCACCTAGGCAAGTCCTGCGGGGCCCCCATGGACGTCTGTACTTCCCTCGGAAAGGCCGCCGGCTGGATCGTGCACCGGGGGCTGGGCAGGGCGGCCACGGTTGACGAGTTATTGCGGGTACTGGACCAGACGGAATCCCTTGGACTGGTCCACCTGTGCGACAACGTGCTGAGTAAGCCTACTTACATCTGCCACTGCTGCGGCTGCTGCTGTATGATCTTGCGCGGCATCAATGAACACGGAAAGTTTGCCACCCACCCAAGTGACTTTATCCCCACGCTTGAT
Organism: Bacillota bacterium; assembly: GCA_041695105.1. Taxonomy (GTDB): domain Bacteria; phylum Bacillota; class Sulfobacillia; order JAMDAP01; family JAJYMS01; genus JBGFRN01. Next base: position 6,712 of record JBGFRN010000271.1, read on the forward strand.
TCGGAAACCTGCACCGGATGCGGCATCTGCGCCGACCGCTGCCATATTCGGGCCATCTTCATGCATGACCCGGGAAATGGAACCGAAGTACCGGCGATTAAAGAGGAGATCTGCATCGGCTGCGGTGTGTGCGCCTCGGCTTGCCCCAGCGATTCATTGACCATGTCCCGCCGTGCGAGCCGGTACGTTCCCCCCGAGGATATGCGGGAGAAGATGCTCAGGATCGCCAGGGAGAAGGGCAGAATTTAAACCGGCATCATCTGCCACCAATCGTGGTGCATGCACCGGCCAGTCCTTGGGACGCAGTTACAGTGCTGCTGGCGAGGTTGGTGCATGCACCTCCAAAAACCGACCTGTTGCACGAATGCAACGCCAATATCCCGGCTTATGTTCGGCCAAAGCCCTTTGCCTCACGGGTCTCCCATCGCCTCTTCCAACGCCTCTTCCAACGCATCGATAAACCTCCGGTTGTCCTCCGGCCTCCCGATGGTCACCCGGATGTGGTTGGGCAGACCAAAGGAGTCGGTCTGGCGGACGATGACGCCCCGGCGGAGCAGGGACTGGAAAATCGGGCGGGATGGCCGCCCGGTGTCGATCAGGATGAAGTTGCTCTGGGTCGGCAGGTAGCCCAGGCCCATCCGCTCCAGTTCGCGGTAGAGATACTCCTGGCCGGCCCGGTTAAGCTCCCGAGTCTTTTCGACGTGCTCACGGTCGGCAAGCGCGGCCACACCAGCAATCTGAGCCATCAGGTTAACACTGAACGGATCGCGGGCGGCGGCCATCGGGGCCAGGGTCTCCGGCCGGGCGACCCCGTACCCGATCCGCATCCCGGCCAGTCCATAGATCTTTGAGTAGGTCTTCATAATCAGGACGTTCTTCGCGGCCCCGGCTCCGGCCGCGGCCCCGGTCCCGCCGCTTGCGCCTCCGCCCTGGTCCGTGGCTCCGCCGCGGAGGAACTCCAGGCTGCGCGGGTAATCGGGCCGGTCGACGAACTCGCCGTAGGCCTCATCCAAGACGACCAGAACCTGCGGGGGAACCGCTGACAGGAAGCCAGCCACCTCGTCGTGGGTCAGCATCGTCCCGGTCGGGTTGTTCGGGTTGCAGAGGAACAGCAGCTTAGTCCGGTCGGTGCAAGCGGCGGCCAGTCCGGCCATATCCATCCGCCAGTCGATCATCGGGATCGTCTTAACCCGAGCCTCCATCAGCAAGGCGGCGATTTCGTAGTAAGAGAAGGTCGGCGCCGGGACGACCACCTCGTCGCCCGGCTCGAGATAGCACTCGGCCAAGAGACGGATAATCTCATCGGCCCCGTTGCCGGGCAGGACCCAGCCGGAAGGAACTCCGACGTGGGCGGCGATGGCCTCTTTCAGGTAGTAGTTGTTGGCGTCAGGGTAGAGATAGGCCTTGGACAGAGCCTCCTGGACCGCCCGCATCGCCTTGGGTGACGGGCCAAGGGGGTTTTCGTTCGAGGCCATTTTGATGACGTCAGAAAGGCCCAGCTCACGCTGGACCTCCTCGATCGGCTTGCCGGCCACGTAGGGCTTAAGGCTGCCGATGGCCCGCCTGGGCCTGGCCCCTGGCTGATTATCGTCGCTAGCTTTGCTGCTCAAGCCTCTTCCCCCTCGCACCGCTCCTTATTAGCACGGGCGCTCCAGCCGGTCAATTTAACCGGGAGCCGCGGCCCCAGGTTGAGCCAGGCGACCGCGCTCAACACCATAAACGCCCCGAGCAACTGCCCCGAGCTCATCGTTTCGTTGAAGAGGACGAACCCCAGCCCCGCTGCCACCACCGGCTCGACCGTGGCGGTGATGCTGGCGGCCGAAGCGTCGATCAGCCTCAGGCCACTGAAGAAAAGCCCATAGGAGAGCAGGGTGGGAATCAGCCCGACCCCGACCCCGTAGGCCCAGGTGGTGGCCGAGTACGAGGCCAGCCGGGCGAGGTCGACCGGCCCCAGCGGGAGCAGGGACAGCATCCCGATCCCGACCGTATAGAAGGTCATGGTCCAGGGGTTGGTCCGAAGAGAGAACTTCTTGCCCAGCAGGCTGACACAGGCGTAGGTAAAGCCCGATGCCAGACCGAACATAGCGCCTTTCAGGGTGATTCCTGAGCCCAGCGAGCCGCCCGGGGCCACCACCAAAAAGCAGCCGGCCATAGCCAGGAGCAGGGCGGCGGCCTTGGCGAGGTCCAGTCTCTCCCCAAACAATGGCACCGCCAAAAGGGTCACGTACAGCGGTGCAGTATAGAGCAATACGGCCGCCAGGCCGATCGGGTTCATAGAAATCGATGTGAAGTAGATCAACTGAAAGACCGGAACCGTCACCAGCCCTAGTACCGCCATGGTTGCCAGTTCGCCCCGGGTCACCCGGAAGAGCCGGGGTGAGGCCACCAACAGGCCTATCCCGAGCAGGGCCCAGGCCCAAAAGGCCCTCCAGAAGGCCATTTCAACCGGCTCCATGCCCCCGGCCTGAAGGCCGCGGCCGAAGAAGCCGACGGTGCCCCAGAGGGCGCCGGCCCCGAAGACCATCAGGTGCCCGCGCAGGTGATCGGTTATCAGACTGTGGCTCATCGGATTGTTGCTCATCGGATCGTTGCTCATGGCTAGACTTCTTCCACGGGAACCCCCATGACCTCCTCTAAATCGAGGTAGGAACGGCCCGTCAAATCTCGCCCCCGGCTGTCGAAGGCCAGTTCGGGGACCAGGATCAGGTCGGGGCCGGGTCCCGCGTCGGGGCCGGGTCCCGCGCGCCGCTCCCACCAGGCCAGGAAGTCGCCGACGGTCAGCAGCCCGGCCGCGCCGATGGATCCGCCAAAGAAGCGGTTGGGAACGGCTTCGGCTTTGATGGGCGGGGCCCCGGGGGGCGCCATTGCCTCCATAGCCCGCGCGACGACTGCCAGGCCGAGTTCCGAGGTTAGAATCAATGGGTGGGCGGCCCGGCGGTTGAGAATCTTGCGCCAGGCCCGCTCGACCTGCTCCGGGTCAATATCACAGTCGAATACCGCCCCACTGGCCAAGCCAGCGGTCTTGGACAGGCGAACCTCGCGGGTCGGAGAACCGCCCGTAGGCGCATAGCGGACTACCGCCTCATCCGCGGCCTCAAGCCACCGGTGGGCCTCAACCCGCGACCTTGGGGTTCGGCCGTCGATGGCCAGGATCCGGCATCCGGCTGTCAGCCCAGCCCGCCCGGCCGGCGACCCCGGGACGGTTCCGACCAGCACCGTTTCGAGGTCCTCCAGGCGAGGGGGTTCGAGGGTGATCGGGGTTTCGGTCCGGCCGCGCAGGGTCTCGATCCGGCAGGCCAATTCGTCCACGAATCCGGCCGGGAATCTGAGGTCTTCCGGAGCCAGCCTGGTGTAGCCGGGAACAAAGACCCTGACTGTGCGAGCGCCGTTGCTAACCCGGGTGCCGCCGCCGGCCTGCACCCCTGCAAAGACGCCGCCACCAGGCTGCGCCCCTGCAAGCGCGCCGCCACCAGGCTGCGCCCCTGCAAGCGCGCCGCCAGCCCGCACGCCGTCAGCCGCTGAAGACCCCCGGGCCAGAAAAAGCACCGCGGCCTCGAGATCATCCCAGCCGGTGAGCCAGGGCATGGCGACCAGGCTACCTTCGTACTCCACCCCGGCCGCTTCAATGGCTTCCAGCCCCCGGCGGGCCCGGCCCGGGACGCGGTCGTCCATCAGTCGCCACCGGGCGTCGTCGCCCAGGCTGTTGAGCGAAACCGTCAGGCGGATGCCGCCAATGGCTGCCAGTTCCCAGGCTCGACGATCGTCGATCAGGGTGGCGTTGGTGGTAATCTCGATCGGGGTCAAGGGAAAGCGCCGGCGAGCCTCGGCCAGAATCTCCATGATCTGAGGGTGGGTGAAGGGCTCTCCCTCCATCACCCGGGTAACCGACTCGCCGATGACGATCTTGGCCGGCCGCCTCAGAAAGTCCAGCCCCGCGGCTACCTCTGGCAGCGAGCGGGGCTTAATGAAAAGGCTCTCGACTCCGGGCGGGTTCTGGTGGTGGCTGCAGAAGACGCAGCGGGTGTTGCAGACCGAGGTCAGCGGCAAGATTCCCCGGCGCCCGGCCTCGTAGATCAGGGCGTCGAGGTTGGGGCCTGAGTGGCTCACACCAGGCCTTTGCCCACGGTGCTGGCTGCCCCGGCGTTGGCTGCCCCGGCGGGACTCGATTCCGGGCCCCTGACCTCTCCCGCCGGAACCCCTATCACCATCGCCCCGGGCCGCACGTCGCGGTTGACCAGCGACATGGCCGAAACCACCGCCCCGTCCCCAATTACTACCCCAGCCAAAATGGTGCTGTTAGCACCGATCATGACATCGCGCCCGATGACGACCGGGCCCGTTCGGTACTGCTTGGTCAGGAATTCGTGAGCCAGGATGGTCGAGTTGAAACCGACGATGGTGTTGTCGCCGATGGTGATCAGCTCCGGCCAGAAAACGTCGATGATAGCCCCGAGGCCGATCGAAACATCGCGGCCGATCTTGACCCCGATCAGGCGGTAGAAGAAGTTTTTCAGGCCGAGCGAGGGAAGGAAACGGCAGAGGTAGATAACCAAAAAGTTGCGGGCCACCCGCCATAAGGGGACGGCCAGCCAGACGTACTGCATGGAGTTTTTGTCGGGGGTCGGGTGGGACTCAAGTCTCCTCATGGGGTCCTCATTTCTTACGGGATGCTGGGCCGGGGTGCCCGACCGGGGTGCCCGACAGGCGCTCACGCAATATTTTAACAGCAAACCAGGCTTCAGACGTTAAAATATTGCGTCAGGCCTCGACTTGGTTTACAAAAACAGGTGATTTTCAGGTCAAAACCTCGGTTTTTGTACCCCCGGGGTGAGCTTTAATACCCCTAGAGATGAATTTGACCCCCAACAGAAAATTCTCACTCAAAATTTTAACGCAATCACCTGTGATTATCATAAAAAATTTGAGTGAGAACCTAACTCCAAACCATTACTCCAAACCATTACTCCTAAGCACCGCCAACTATCTGCACATTCCATTGCGGTGTCGACATAATGGTTCTTTGCCGTTTGTAACGTCAGGCCAGCGGCAAATCGGCCACCGCGTTAAAATCTAGCTCCCAGCCGCCCATCCGGCTCCTGTTCTCGGCCACACGGCTGCCGCCGTCCCCGCCTTCGGCGGCACCTTGCCCGAGGCCCGCGGTAAATTCATAGTACCCCGCCGCGGCGATCATGGCGGCGTTGTCGGTGCAAAGAATTGGCGCGGGATACCGCAGGCTGAACCCCTCGGCGGTGGCCGTTGTCTCAAAGGCCTGGCGCAGGGCGCTGTTGGCAGCCACACCCCCGGCTAAAAGCAAACGGCGGCAACCCTTGGCCCGGAGGGCCGAGACCGACTTGTCAACCAAAACCCTGACGACAGCCTCCTGAAACCCGGCCGCCAGGTCGGCGGCCAGCCGTCTTTGCGTGGGGTCGTTCAGGTCGGCCGGCCGCCCACCGTTGGCCTTGCGCCAGTACTGCAGCACTGCTGTCTTAAGCCCGCTGAAACTGAAGTCGAATGACCCCTCTTCGAGATAGGCCCGGGGGAGCCTTACCGCCTCGGGGTTGCCCTCGGCCGCCAGCTTGTCGACCAAGGGCCCACCCGGGTAACCAAGCCCGATGATCCGAGCCGCCTTGTCGAACGCCTCCCCGGCTGCGTCATCACGAGTCGACCCGAGCAATTCTAGGCGGTGGTGGCCGGTCATCAGGACCAGGTCGGTATGCCCCCCCGAGACCACAAGGCAAATCAAGGGGAAGCTTTCGGCCTGGCCCTCGTTCTCGGCCTGGCCCTCGTTCTCGGCCTGGCCCTCGTTCTCGGCCTGGCCCTCGTTTTCGGCCTGGCCCGGGTTCTCGGCCTGACCCTCGTTTTCAGCCTGGTCCCTATTCACCACCATGTTCGATCCGCCGCCGGAGTCTTCCTCGAGGAAATTAGCGTAGATGTGCCCCCGCAGGTGGTTAACGGCTACCAGCGGGATCTTGCGCGCCAGGGCCAGCGCCTTGGCCGCCGAGACCCCGACCAAAAGGGCCCCGACCAGACCGGGGCCGTGAGTGACGCTGATCAGATCGATTTCAGAGAGCTCGACCCCAGCCGCGTCAAGGGCCTCCCGGATAACCGGAAGGATCAGTTCCAGGTGACGCCGCGAGGCAAGTTCGGGGACCACGCCCCCGTACTTTTGATGGAGCGGCACCTGGGAGGAGATCACGTTTGATAAGACCTGGCGGCCGTCGCGGATGACGGCGGCCGTAGTCTCGTCGCAGCTTGTCTCGATTCCTAGCGTCAGCCTCATAGCTCGTCCTTCCACATGACGATGGCGTCCTCCTGGGTGTCACTGTAGTAGCTGCGACGAACACCCCGGGCGACAAACCCCAACTTCTGATACAGGTTTTGGGCGACCGAATTGGTGCTCCTGACCTCGAGAGTCATCCGCCGGGCGCCCTTTGACCTCGCAGTTTGAATCAGGGCCAGCATCAGACGCTCGCCGATCTTTTGACCGCGGTGAGCCTCATGGACAGCCACGTTGGTGACGTGAGCCTCGTCCAGCACGATCCAGACCCCTCCGTACCCGACCACCTGCTCCCCCGCCTTAGCCACTAGGTAGTTGGCAAAGACGTTTTGGGTCAGCTCACCGATGAAGGCCGCCCGTGACCAGGGGGTGATGAAAGAAGTATGTTCGACCGCCATGACCTGATCAAGATCTTCCACGGTCATCGGAACCAAGACTATCTCAAGCATCACCGCTATTCTTTCTCTCCCAGATCAGCTCGGCCTGCGAAGGGCGAAGGTAGATGGCCCGGACCTCCTCGGGCCGGCCCGGCCACCCCTGTTGTGCCCCGATCCGACCGAGATCGGCCACCGATCCGGCTTTGGGGAGCAGGCTTGCCAACGGCCCCATCCGCCCGCGATCGCCAAAGGTGCCCCGAATGGCATCCTGGTGCAGGATCGAACCATCCCCCAGGAAGATAACCGGCTCACCTCCGACCGCATACCTGGCCCGCTCTAGCCAGTCCTTGATCGGTCCAATCGAGGGCTCAAGCAGAGGAACTGGGCGCTCCAGGCCGGGCTCCCCCTGCCAAAGGCGGTAAAGCCCGGCGTAAACCTCGCCGTGCCGGGCATCGAGCATCGCGGCCGCCAGCCCCGGGCGGGGACGCAGGTTATGTGCCAAAGCTTCGAGGGTGGAGATCCCGAACAGGCCCTTACCAGTGGCAAAGGCCAGGGCCTTGGCCGCCGCCACCCCGATCCGGAGGCCGGTGAACGATCCCGGGCCGCAACTCACCGCCACGGCGTCAAGCTCCCCCGCCTCGATCCCAGCCTGGAGCAAGACCCGGTCGATCAGCGGAACGAGCTGTTCACCGTGGGATTTAGGAGCGTTAAAAGTCAGCTCGGACCGTAGACTTTCCCCTTCGATCAGGGCCACCGAGAGAACCGCCGTGGCCGTTTCAATTCCCAGGATCTTCAGCCCAAGGCCTCCTTCAGGCAGGTGCCAGCAGCCGCCCGACCATCTCGCGGTAGTTATCCCCAAAGGGTTGAAAAGTCAAGACCCGGGCGTCGTCCTCCAGCCCGTAGTCAAAGTGAACCTCAAGCCGGTCGGATGGCAGACACCCATAGACACGGTCGGCCCACTCGACGACCGCCACACCTAAACCGAAAAAGATCTCGCGGCAATCCAGGCCCTCAAGCTCGGACGGGTCGTTGAGGCGGTAGACATCAACATGGTAAACGGGGAATTCCGATCCCCGGTATTCGTGGACAAGGGCGAAGGTCGGGCTCTTGACCCGGGAAGAAATCCCCAGGCCATCCAGGATCCCTTGGGCAAAGCTGGTCTTGCCGGTTCCCAGGTCGCCCACCAGAGCCACCAGGTTGCCCGGACCCAGAAGACACCCGAGCCGGTGCCCGAGGGCAGCCGTTTCAGCGGCTGCGTAGGTGGTGATAGTTGCCATGAACATACTATACCACTCCCGGAGCAGGTTTAACGCGTCTACAACTCGAGGTAGGCCGCCCTGACTTTCTTGATATCCTCCCAGACATCGCGCTTGCGGCTGGGGTCTCGCAGCAGGGCCGCCGGATGATAGGTTGGCATGATTCTGATCCCGTATTTCTCAACCCAGTCGCCCCGGATCTTGGTGATCTTGGCCGCCGGGTCGATCAGGCCCTGCGAGGCGGTCGCACCGAGGCAGACAAGAAGCTTGGGCTGGATCAACTCGATCTGCCGCAGGAGATTGGGCAGGCAGACCTCCATCTCGTCGGCCGCCGGAACCCGGTTCGCGGGAGGGCGGCATTTAACAACGTTGGCGATATAAACCTCTTCCCGCTTCCAGCCACCGGCTTCAATAATTTTGTCCAGCAGTTTTCCGGCCGCTCCGACGAAGGGGCGGCCCATTTCGTCTTCGGTGGCTCCAGGTCCCTCGCCGACAAACATCAGCTTGGCCCGGGGATCGCCCTCACCGAAGACGACCGTCTTCCGGCCGGCATAGAGCCGGCAGGCGGTGCAGCTCTGGAGTTTGGCGCTAAGCTCTTGCAGGGACATCTTCACACCGCCGGCAAGTTATCTGTAAAAACGATCCTTTTGACGCTGGGCCATGGCCAGGACCGCCGAGACGCGGGGGTCGTGGCAGGTGGACGGGTCGGCATCCAGGGGAAGGTGGATCTTTTGAACCGCTTTAGAGCTGGGATCGGTCCAGGTGATGGTGACTCTGAGGGCCTCGTGGTCGACCGCCAGGTAAAGCTCAACCCCGGCCGGGATCGAAACTTCGGGGCAAGCCTTGTCCGGTGCCTGGTGTTCGGGCGCTGTTGCCATTGGCTCACCCGGTCGAGCCGGTGAGCGAACCTCGGGCTCAGGGGCCACAGTCCGCAGAGGCGGGGCCGGGGGCGGGGCCGCCGGTGGAGACGGCGGCGGGGCCGGTGTTTTAACTACGTCCACAGGGGCCGGCGGTTGGGTAACGTCCTCGGAAGCCGGTCGGGTCCAGGGTATCTGAGCGCTCAGTTCCGTACGCTGGCGGCCGATCGGATACACCGCCCCGCTGACCAAGCCAAAAGCAATCGCCCCGGCAATCACCCCGCGAAGAACCGGCCGGTTAACCTCGGACAATTCCACTTGGCGGGACGGAATAACCCGGGACGCGATCCGCAAGGCGGTTTCTTTAGCTCGGGCTATGGTAGCCGTAAGTTGTTCTTTGAATTTCGGCATTGCTTGCCATAATTCTAGATGCCGGCCGCGATCTCCTGTGAGGCGGGGCCGGAACCCCAACCACTAAGTCGTTGACGGCCGAACGAACGATGGCCCCGGTGCCGGCGATGCCGCCGAAGAGCGGGGCGACGATGTTGGCGATTCCCTGACCAAAATTCGGCTTGTGCTTGGTCCCGGCCACCACCGGATGCGGGATATAATGGATGTAGTCGCCGAACTTCAAAAAGTAAAAGGTGCCAAAATTATTTGGCCAGATAAGCCCGCACCAGGTCATGGGAGCAAACCTCCCCGCAGGCCGGGCAGGAAGAACCGCTGAGGGCGGTCGTCTCGACAGCAGCCAGCCGCTCACGAGCCCAGGCTCCAGGAATCCCTTTGGCCAGGTCACCGGCCTGCGCCGCGATGCTGGCGGCCAGCATCCCTTCACGGACATCGTCAGCATCCGGTAGCCCGAGATGTTCGGCGGGAGTCACGTAGCAAATGAAATCGGCTCCGGCGGCTGCTGCCGCGGCACCGCCGATGGCCGCGGCGATATGGTCATGGCCAGCGGCGACATCGGTTACCAGGTTGCCAAGTAAGAAGTACGGGGCCTGGCGGCAGATGCGCTTTTGCAGGGCAACAGTAGTGGCTATGTGGTGGAGCGGCACATGCCCCGGGCCTTCGACCAGCGCCTGCACCCCGGCCGCCCGGGCGCGCTGAATCAATTCACCGACTATCAATAGGCCCTGGACCTGGGCCCGATCCATGGAATCGGCGATGCAACCAGGGCGAAGGCCATCGCTCAAGCTCAGGGTCACGTCGTACCTGGCGGCGATATCCAACAAACGGTCAAAGTGCTCGTAGAGAGGGTTCTCCCGCTCGTTATGGAGCATCCAGCCGGTCAGGAAGGCCCCGCCCCGGCTGACGATATCCGCCACCCGCCCCTGGGCCTTCAATCTGGCCAGAGTTTCCAGGTTTAGGCCGCTGTGCACCGCCATGAAGTCGGCTCCATCGGCGGCCTGGCGCTCAATAACTGTAAATAGATGCTCCACCTCCATGGCCACAATGCTGCCGTGAGCTTCAATGGCTTCGATGGCGGCCTCATACAGGGGTACGGTGCCGACCGGCACCGGTGATAAAGCCAGGGTTTGCCGGCGCATGGCCTCAATATCGCCGCCGGTGCTCAAATCCATAACCGAATCGGCTCCGGCCTCCAGCGCCGCCTTTAATTTGTCTACCTCAGTCGTTACCACATTGCGGTCGCTGGAGGTGCCAATCAGGGCGTTGACTTTGGTTCGGAGCCCGGCTCCAATCCCGACCGGACGTACCCGGGATCGTTTTACGTTCCGGGGAATAACTATCGTCCCGTTGCTCAGTCCAACCAGGATAGTTTCAACCGCCAGCCCTTCATCAAGGGCCACAGCCCGCATCTCCGGGGTAACCGTTCCGGCCCGGGCGGCCAATGTTTGTGTCAAAACTAACACACCTCCCTGCCTTTTCCGAGATACTCGCTAACGGCCTGCATGGCGCAGTAGCGCCCGCACATACTGCAGGTCTCGGCCCCTCCTGGGTTGTGCATGTCCCGCGTAGCCCGGGCCTGCTCCGGGTCCAATACCAGGGTGAATTGGCGGTCCCAATCGAGATCCTTTCGAGCCTTGGACATGGCCAGATCACGGTCCAGGGCTCCCGGAATCCCCTTGGCGATATCCCCGGCGTGGGCGGCAATCCGGGCCGCCACAACGCCCGACCGGATGGCCGCGGCGCCGGCGCGGCTGGGGTCCCCGCCAGGCGGCACCGAACAGAGTATATCCGCACCAGCGCCCGCCGCCATAGCCCCGCCGATGGCCGCCGCGATGTGCTCGCGCCCCGGGGCCAGACCAGTAGCAAAGGGCCCATAAACAAAAAGTGGAGCGCCGCCAGTTGCCTGCTTGACCAAAGTCACGGTGTGTCCTATATGATGGAGCGGCACCTTCCCCGGACCCTTGACCAGGACTTGCACCCCGGCCCGGCGGGCGCGGCCGGCCAGCTCACCCTGAAGCAATACCTCCTGGATCTGGGCCGCATCCAGGGAATCCTCGGTCTGGCCAGGGCGAAAGCAATCCCCAAGGGCGATGGTGACGTCGTACTGCCCGGCTATCTCGACGATACGGTCAAAGTGTTCATACAACGGATTCTCCCGCTTATGGTAGATCATCCAGGCCATCAGCATGACGCCGCCGTGACTGACCAGGTAATTGGCGCGGCCATTACGCCGGGCGGTTTCCATGGTGGAACGGTTCAGCGCGGCGTGGATTACCATCAGATCCGCGCCCTCCGAGGCCTGGCGTTCAATGATCGCCAACAGGTCCCCGGCATCCATATGGACTGCGGCGCCTCGGCCAGCGCGGGCTTCGGACATGGCCTGATAGACCGGCAGGGTCCCCACCGGAACCGGGAGGGCTCCCAATAGCGCCCGGCGGGTCCCGTCAAGGTCGCCGGCCGTCCCCAGTTCCATGATCAGATCGGCCCCGGCCGATACCGCCGCCCGGGCTTTCTCCAATTCCCGGGCTACCGGGCCCTTTGAACCGGCTGGGCCTACACTGGCGCTGACCTTGGTGCGCAGGCCCAGGCCAATGCCGGTCGGATGAGTCATGTCCCCCCGGGGCTTACTTTGAGGGATAACCATGGCGCCTGAAGCCAGACCGGCGCGAACCACCTCAGGATCCACTCCTTCTCCGGCGGCCACCGAGCGCATGGCTGGAGTGATGTCGCCGGCTACGGCGGCGGCCAAGAGGGTTTTTTCTCTCATCAGGCTCAACCTCCTAAAAATAAAAATCCCCAGCCCAAAATAGGCTGAGGACTTTACCATCATCCCCGGCGTCCGTCCGAAATCACGCGGGCGGATTACCTCGGATCAGGCAGGTCTCCTGGCTCCCGGTTCATCGCTTGGTCGGAGGCCTTCCCGGGACTTTGTCCCAGTGGCTTGGACGTTCCGGCTAGCTCCCGGTTACAGTGGCGGGACCGCTCGGGATTTCAACCCGATTCCCTATTCTCCCCATCAGGGGCACCTGATCCGAACAGGAAATATTTCATTGCTGCAATTTTATGGTTGCCAGGGGTTGGGCGTCAAGGGTCGTTCGGGGGTCGATTGGGTCAACAGTTCTCGTATTCCTTGCCCAGGTACTCGCCGACCACCCGCATGGCGCAGTACTTGCCGCACATGGTGCACTCGGCGATCTCGGAAGGGTTTTTCTCCTGTCTATAGCGGCGGGCCTTTTCCGGGTCGATGGACAGGGAGATCTGCTTCTCCCAGTCGAGGGCCTTGCGGGCCTTGGCCATCTCGCGATCCCACTCCCAGGCGCCCTTGACGCCCTTAACCAGGTCGGCGGCGTGAGCGGCAATCCGGCTGGCGATGACGCCCTCCCAGACGTCCTGGTTGGAAGGCAGCCCGAGGTGCTCGGCCGGGGTAACATAGCACAGGAAATCGGCGCCGGAGACGGCGGCCAGGGTCCCCCCGATGGCCGAGGTGATATGGTCGTAACCCGGAGCGACGTCGGTCACCAGCGGTCCGAGGACGTAGAAGGGCGCGCCGTGGCAGACGCGCTTCTGAAGCTTCATGTTGGCCTCGATCTGGTCGAAGGGCATGTGCCCCGGACCCTCGATCATGACCTGGACCCCGGCCTCCCAGGCCCGGCCGGTCAGCTCGCCCAAAACGAGCAGCTCCGAGATCTGGGCCCGGTCGGTGGCGTCGGCCAGGCAGCCCGGCCGCATGGCGTCGCCCAGGCTCAGGGTGACGTCGTAGGCCCGGGCGATTTCCAAAAGCCGGTCGTACTGCTCAAAGAACGGGTTTTCGCGTTCGTGATGCAGCATCCATCCGGTGATGAAGGCCCCGCCCCGGCTGACGATGTCGACGATCCGGCCCTCGCGGGAGAGACGCCCGAGGGCCTCGAGGGTGATCCCGCAGTGAATGGTCATGAAGTCGACACCGTCCTGGGCCTGCTTCTCGATCACAGCGAGCATGTCACCGGCCGTCATATCGACGATCGCCCCACGCTCTTCCATGGCGGCCACGGCCGCCTGGTAGATCGGGACGGTGCCGACCGGAAGCTTGGAGGCCCTGACGATCGCCTTGCGAGTGCGGTCGATGTCCCCGGTCGAACCGGTCGAGAGATCCATGACCGCGTCGGCCCCTGCTCGGACTGATAGATCGAGCTTCTCCAGCTCCTTGCCGGTCTCTGGAAAGTTGGCCGAGGTGCCGATGTTGGCGTTGACTTTCGTGCGCAGGCCCTGGCCCACCCCGCACGGATCAAGTGAGATATGCCGGTGGTTGGCCGGGATGGCCACGGTGCCGCGGGCCACCCGCTCGAGGATGACCTCGGGTTCCAATTCCTCTCTTTCGGCCACCCTTTTGATGTGGGGGGTGAGTTCCCCAGCCAGGGCATATTCGCGTTGGGTGCTCAGTTTACGGCTCATCCGATTGCCTCCTCTTGTTTCCCGCCCCACTGGCGGCCTCTGGATGCCAGAGCCGCTTCTATCTCTTCTGACAGGGCCGCGGCCACCCTCGACGGGTGCTCGGCCCCGGCAATGGCTGAAACCACAGCCACTCCGGCCGCGCCGGCGGCAATCACCGGGGCGGCCCGCCCGGGAGCGATCCCCCCGATCCCGACCACCGGCAAGCGGACGACCCGGCTGATCTTCTCAATCACCGCCGGACCATATGGCTCGCCGGCGTCAGCCTTGGTGGGAGTGGCGTAAACCGGACCGGCGCCGAGGTAGCCGGCCCCAGCCTCCTCGGCCCGGCGCGCCTCATCGGCCGTCTCGCAAGTAACCCCGATGATTTTGCCCGGTCCCAGGATCCGGCGGGCCTCCCGCGGGTCAAGGTCATCCTGCCCGAGGTGGACCCCGTCGGCCCCGACGGCGGCGGCGACATCGGCCCGATCGTTGACGATGAAAAGCACCCCGGCCCGGCGGCAGATCTCAGCCAGTTCCCGCCCGGCCCGGCAGAGTTCCGTAGTCGAACTGGTTTTATCCCGGAGCTGGACACATGTAACGCCGCCCTTGATGGCTTCGGAGACCACCTCGGCCTGGCCCCGCCCTCGAGAGAGTTCCGGGCCGGTCACTAGGTAGAGCTTGAGCCGGGCGGCCAGATCAAGGGCCGCCAAGTTCCGGAGCCGTGGATCGCTGGCCCCAGTCGCGGCGGCGGGATGAACGCCGGGCGGTTGCGGGGCCCGGGCCAACCCTGGGTAAGCCCAGTGGTTGGTCGGCCCGTGGCCATGCCCGATCTCAAGGGAGTCGCGGATCGCCCATGATATGTAGCGCTTGGCCTCGGCCGCGGCCCCGGCCAGGTCGAACCCCCGGGCCAGGAAAGCGGCCAGGGCGGCCGAAAAGGTACATCCAGTCCCGTGGGTATGACGGGTTTGAACGCGCTCGCCCTCTAATTCGAAGAAAACAGATCCATCGTAGAGCAGGTCGCGGGCCGGCCCGCTGAGGTGCCCGCCTTTGATCACGGCTGCGGTCGCGCCCATCTCGACCAGGCACCGGGCGGCTTCTTTCATATCTTCCAGGCCGGCGATCCGGACCCCCGTCAGGGCTACGGCTTCGGGCAGGTTGGGGGTCACAACCCGAGCCAGGGGCAAGAGGAGTTTCCTCAGGGCCTCCACCGCCTTGGGATCAAGCAGCGCGTGCCCTCCCTTGGCGATCATCACCGGATCGACAACCAGGTTGGACAGGCCGAAGACAACCGGGCGAAGGTCGTGTATGGCCTGGGCGACCGCCCCGATGATCCCGGCGTCTCCCAGCATACCGGTCTTGGCTGAGTCAACCCCGATGTCAGTGATAACCAGGCGAATCTGCTCGGCCACCTCTTCTGGAGCCAGACTGCGGTAGCCGGTTACCCCCAGGGTGTTTTGCCAGGTGACGGCGGTGATGGCCGACATACCGAAAACCCCAAGGGAATGAAATGTCTTGAGGTCGGCCTGGATACCGGCGCCGCCGCCCGAATCAGATCCAGCAATGGTCAGCGCCCTGCCCACCCGCGGTAACTCTCCCACGGCACTTACCCCCTTTGTCCCCGGCCCCAAAAAAATGAGCGCCGGAAAAAAGAAACACCCCGCTTCCAGGGTGCGTACTACGTCCTCTCTCCCTACGCAGGCATTACCCTGTCAGGTTCGACGGGTCAGGCGGCCCTGAGGCCCTTTCTCAGCCAGCGGTTGGCTCCCCGTTGCCTAAAATACTACTATTTAGCGCGCCAGCCGTCAACGCGGGAAGCCGAAGGCAGGCCAATGCCAAAGAAGGATTTTTGGAAAACCCTGTCGAAACGCCTATGATATATATTCCTATTGTTTTCTCGGATATCGGTTTCGGAGGTACGTGCTGAATCATGAAAACTATTAATCTCAAACAGATTGTTCCCAAGGTAACTTTCAAGGCCTGGGAACATTTTTCTTTGTCCAGGAAGCTTTACGTTGGGTTCCTCTCGGTGGTAGCTTTGGCCGTCACCCTGGGACTGATCGGGATCACCCAAATGGGGAGGATGGACTCTTCGTTATCTGAGGTCATCGACTATTGGATGCCCAAGACTCGCCTGGTGGGCGAAATCCGGACTACTTCATCCGAATATCACAAGTCAGTTTACGAGCATCTGTTTATTGGAACGAGGGGTCAAAACCGGGTCGAGGCCGAGATGAAAAGCCATCTCGAAAACCTGGAAAAATCAGTCCAGGAGTACCGCCGGCTGGCCGAAGGCCCTGACCTCGAACTGATCGACCGGTTCCGGGGCCAGTGGGCCGAATACCTGACTCTGGCAGCCCCAGCCATCGAACTTAGCCGCGACAATGAATCGGATGAGGCCATCGGACAAATGCCCCGGGTTAACGAGGCCTACCAATTTTTGAGTCAAACTCTGAACCAGCTCCGCTCCTTGAGCTATGAGGGGGCGGGAGAGGCCAGCGAGCGCGGCGACCGGGTACGCCGGACGTCAACCGTCGAGCTTTTGGTCGCCCTGGTGGCAGCCATTGGCCTGGGACTGGTCCTGGCCTCGACAATCACCAACGCCATTAAGAGCCCAATCCTGGCAGTTGTGGACCAGGCCAAGCGGGTAGCCCAGGGTGACCTCCAGGTAAAAACCCTGAAGTCAACCAGATCGGACGAGATCGGCGACCTGACCCGTTCATTCAGCATTATGGTTGAGTCGATGACGGATATGCTCCACCAGATCGCTGGGGCAGTCAGAGAGGTCCAATCGGCCAGTACCGAGGTCTCAGCCTCGGCCCAGGAGACGTCTTCATCAATGGCTGAGATCGCCTCGACTATGAGCACCGTGAGCGCTGAGGTCTCCGATCAGGCCGCCGAGGTTAAGAAGTCGATGGAGCTGCTGACCTCCCTCCGCGGGACAATTGAAACAGTTGCCCGCGGCTCACAAATCCAGGTAGAGGGCATCACCCAGGGGGCCCAGGAAGTAGGACGGATGGCCGAAACCGCCGGCGGAACCAGACGGATGGCCTTGGAAGTATCGACCGCCACCCAACACAGCGCTGATGTCGCAAAGAGCGGGGCGGTCGCCATCCGTCAGACCCTGGATGAAATGAACGTCATCCGCGAAGTCGCCGGGCAATCTAGAGAAGCCATCGGCGAGCTCGGACGCCTTTCCGGCAAGATCGGCAACATTGTCAACGTGATCAGCGAGATCGCTGACCAAACCAACCTGCTTGCCCTCAACGCCAGCATTGAGGCCGCCAGGGCTGGGGAGCAGGGAAAAGGCTTCGCCGTAGTAGCCTCAGAGGTCCGGCGCCTGGCAGAAAGCTCTGCCCATGCGGCCAAGGAGATCCGGACCATGATTGCCCTGGTTCAGGAGCAGACGGCCAAGGCAGTTGGGGCCACCAGCTCAGTCACCCGTGAAATTGAAAAAGGATCTGACCTGGCGTCACAGGGGGCCGAAGCGCTTTCACAAATCCTGACCTCAGTCGAGGACGCCGCCCGTCAGGTAAGCCAGATTTCCGAGGCTTCGGGCCGGATGGCCCAATCAGCCCATCTGGCGGCCGAGGCCCTTAATCAAGCCGTTCAATCGGCCCGAGAAAATTCGGCGGCAGCAGGGAACATGGCCAAAACCAGCGAGGAGGTGATAATTAACATTCGACGGGCGGCTGAGATCTCCAGCCACACCGTGTCAGCGGCCGGTGAGGTTAATCGGGCGACCGGCGATCTGATGGGAGCCAACCATGAAATGGCCAAACAGGCCCAACTGCTGGCCCAGACGGCTGACAGCCTGGCTAGCCTTACCGCGCGTTTCCAGGTTGAAAAACGTCATTCTTAACAAAATTATTTGGAGGTCAACACATGAAATCACAGCGGACTCTTTGGCTGATCCCGCTCCTCGTCATGTCTCTGTTCCTGACCCTGGCCTGCTCCTCAGACGATAAATCAAAGAAACCGGCCGCTTCGACCGCGCCGCCTCAAACCCAGGCCCCGGCTCCAGCTCCGGCCCCGGTTCCGGCCCCTGAACCGCCCAAGCCAAAAAACCCATTCGACGAGGCTGAAGTTGGCAAGAAGTGGGTAACCGGCAAGGGTACCATCGGTGACATGAACGTTGTCTTCTTCATGGAAGAACCCAAGCCCGACATGGTC
>JBGFRN010000208.1:0-4410 GCA_041695105.1 Bacillota bacterium
CAATGAAATATCAAATTGAGTAGCCAACAAGCGTTACCTAAAAGGCGATCAAACAACACAGAAAGAAAGATACCTGGGTTCGGTTAATCATATTTCCCAGGATGGTATAAAGCAATTCCATAGGAACCGGGAGCCCAAATCCTTCAAGAGTGAATCCGAAGAAAACCGCCGTCGGACCGAAACGCTCAATTATTTGGTGAAAGAAATCCTCCGTAGCTGACCCTTCTTTCGCAGACCCAATGTGGAGCACTTTCGGTGTTTTTGGTGAAAAACCTTCCTGACCAAGGTGTTTGACCAGGAAATAAGTCGGATAACCGCAAATATTAGAGGGGGTGAAGAGCCTGGTGTTAACCAAAGCTGTCATTTTGGCTAACGGTGAGATTCGGGATTATGGTTTTGCCCGGCCCTGGGTCGATGGAGCCAATCTAATTATCTGCGCCGATGGCGGGTTGCGCCATGCTGTGGCCCTGGGTGTCAAGCCTGACGCTCTGGTCGGCGACCTCGATTCGGCTCCTCCGGAACTTGTCCAGGCGGGCCTGGAGGGCGGGATGCAAGTCCATCGCTATCCCCATAATAAGGATCAGACCGACACCGAGTTGGCTCTCGAATTGGCCGTCAGGTTTGGGGTCGGGGAGGTTGTTCTCCTGGGATGCACCGGGGAGCGTCTCGACCATACTGTCTCCAACTTGCTCCTCTTGCCCAGGTTAATTGAGCTTGGGCTCAAGGCACGGCTGGTGAATGAGAAGAATGAAGTGATTCTGACCCGAGATCGGGTTTTGTTGTCAGGCCGGCCGGGCGAATACCTGTCACTGATCCCGTTGACCCCACGGGTGACTGGAATCAAAACCCGGGGACTAACCTATCCGCTGGATGGAGATGACCTGACCTGGGGTCAGGCGCGGGGAGTATCCAACCAGTTCGAAACTGAACGGGCCGAGATCGACTTGACTGACGGTTGGCTCATGATCGTGCTGGCCCGAGATTAAACGAGGGGTTCCGAATAAGTGGCAGCAAGAGGGGTAGATTTGAAACATGTTGGACATTGGATTAGACATTGGACGAGCCATATTTAGCCAGCCGGCCGGCGCCCTGACGATGGGCCGTCGCTTGGCCCTCCCGCTCTTTTTCAGGAGTAAGCTGCCGCCGCCGGTTCGTTCGACCTGGGAACACCTCCAGGAGAACGGTCACGGTGCCTGGCTGGCGGGGGAGGGGGTTCGGGGCCTCTTGCTGGGCCGCCGTCCCCAGGAGTGGGAGATCGTCACCGGCGCTCCATCGGGCGAGCTTGAGCGGGCCCGGGGAACCGCACCGTCTTGGTTCAAGGTGACCGGGTTTGAGGGCGATCTCGAGGCAGAACTTTCATCCAGGGTAATCACGGTCGAGGCCATGGCCCTCGATCCTTCTGGGAAGATCATTGACCCTCTCGGGGGATATCAGGACCTGCTTTGGCAGAGAATCAGGGGTGCCGGAGACCAGGGCCGGGCATTTAGGGATCTACCCATCAGAATGATGCAGGTCGTCCGCCTGTCGGCCCAATTAAGATACGCCATTGATCCTGAAACCTTCCGGGCCATCCGCCAGGCCAGCGGGGAGATCAAGTGTGCTCCAGCCGGTGATGTCCGGCGGGAGCTTAACGAGATCCTGACCTGCGACTGGCCGGCCCAGGGCGTTGAGGATTTACGGCAGACCGGGCTCTTGAGTCAATTGATCCCCGAACTGATCGACGGTGTCGAATGCCATCAAAACTCCACCAAAGAGTATACCGTTTGGGAACACACACTGCTCACCCTTCATCTGTCGGTTCCGGAGCTCATCCTGCGCTTGGCGGCTCTGCTGCACGATATCGGCAAGCCGAGGTGCCTGCAGGCAATTCACGAAAACGGTTCGGAATACGAAATGATTTACCCGGGGCATGCCGAGGAGGGCGCGAGGATGGCCGGGAAGATCCTTTCCCGGCTCGGCTATGATCGCAATACGGTTAAGTGGGTGCAAGGCCTGGTCAGCAACCACACCCAACTGGTTACCGACCCGATGCTGGATACCCCTGACATCAAGGCGCTGGTGCTGCGCGTCGGCCCCTCAATCGTCCCAGACCTGGTGATGCTGCGTCACGCTGATCAGATGGCCGGTCGCCCCCGTCGAAGCTTTGGCGGCCAGCGGATGGACCCCCTGCTCAGGGATTTTATGAGCATTGCTCAGGCCGCCCTGAAAAAGAAGGTGACGGCACTGGCCCTCTCCGGCAAGGAGATTAACCAATTGACCGGGCTCAGGCCTGGTCCGGAGATTGGCCGGGTACTATACCAGTTGGCCGTCGACGCCGGTGATGACCCAGATATCAACACCCGGGAAGGCTTGCTGGCGCGGATTCGCGAGTTTGCTCCAGGATTGGGTGATACCTGACGCCGCGTTGCCTGGGGTCTGCGGCCTAAAGTATAATGGCGCCATGAGCATCAGATTTTACGCCGGTCTCTGGCTCGGTAAGCTGGCGATTCTGGCCAGCCGCTGGTTGGGCTGGGGTGGTTCGACCTTGCCCGGACGGCTGGCCCGCCGCCTTGATCCGGGCATCCTATCTAGACTGGCCCGGCAGAGCCAGGCCGGCAACCTGATGGTTTCGGGGACCAACGGCAAGACAACCACCTCCAAGATGATCTCCGAGGTGGTCTCGGCCGGGGGATATAAACTCACCTATAACCGGGCCGGCGCCAACCTGATCTTCGGGTTGACGGCGGCCTATCTCGATTCGGCCGGCTGGCTGGGACGGGTTGATTCCGACCTGGGACTGCTCGAGGTCGATGAGGCCAGCCTGCCCAGGGCGGCGGCTGAGGCCGATCCGATCGGGATTGTGGTGACCAACTTCTTCCGGGACCAGCTCGACCGCTACGGAGAACTGGAGCACACAGTCGGGTTCGTCCGGGATGGCCTCCGGGCGATGCGCGCCGGCACCACGGCCGTCCTCAACGCTGATGACCCCCTGGTGGCCGGATTGGGGCGGGACCCGGGCATCGCCGGCAGGCTCGCTACCTTGTACTACGGAATCGAGGATGAGTCGGCCGGGAGCCCTGAGATGTCGGGTGGTCCGTCTGACGCTAAGCACTGCTCAGGGTGCGGGCAACCCTACCGGTACAGCACCTATTATTATGCCCACCTGGGCAAATACCGGTGCCCGGGCTGCGGCCAGGAACGGCCGGTTCCGGAGGTGGTCCTGGTCGCCCACGAACCCCTGGGCGCTCGGGGGGCGCGCCTGATTATCAGCACCCCCAAGGGCGAGATCCGGGCGACGATCGCCATTCCCGGGCTTTACAACATTTACAACGCACTGGCGGCGGCCGCGGCCGGTCTGGCCCTTGATTTCTCGCCGGCCCAGATCGCCCAGGGCTTGCAAAGCTTCAACTCGTCATTCGGACGGATGGAATTGATCCCGATCGGCGACCAGGAGGTTTTTCTGGCCCTCGTCAAGAACCCTGTGGGGTATGACGAAGTGATCCGGACGGTGATCAATACCCCCGAACCCAAGAACCTGCTTCTGGCTCTCAACGACAAGTACGCTGACGGAACCGATATTTCCTGGATCTGGGATGTGGACTTCGAGATGTTGGCCCAGGGCCAGGAGCGCTTCGACCAGATCACCTGCAGCGGCATCCGGGCCGAGGATCTGGCGGTGAGGCTGAAATACGCCGGGATCAACCTGGACAGAATTGAGGTCGAAAACGATCTCAAAAGAGCCCTTTTGGGCAGCCTGGAGCGCCTCGGGCCGGGCCAGATGCTATATGTCATGCCGACCTATACGGCCATGATCGAACTGCGGGACATTATTGCCAAGATGGGCTACGCCCGGCAGTTCTGGGAGGTTTAGCCTTGACCGCGATTCGCGTTTGTCACCTCTACCCCGATTTGATGAACCTCTACGGCGACCGCGGCAACGTCATCGCCCTGACCCAGCGCTGCCGCTGGCACGGGTTCGGGGTCGAGATCGTCCCGGTTGGGCTCGATGAGACTCCGGTTCTGGCTGATTTCGATATCATTTTCATGGGCGGCGGGCAGGACCGTGAGCAAGGGCTGATCTGCCGTGATTTTGAGGTCTGCAAGGGGCGCTCGCTGGCCGAGGCGGTCGATGACGGGGTCGCGGTCTTGGCCGTCTGCGGCGCTTACCAGTTGATGGGCCGGTACTATATCACCGCCGGCGGTGACCGGATGCCCGGCCTGAGCATTTTTGACGCCTGGACCGAGGCGGGGAGCCGGCGGCTGATCGGCAACGCCGTGATCGAGACCGATCTGTTTGGCGGAACCTCGACCATTGTTGGTTTTGAAAACCACTCAGGAAGAACTTTTCTCGGGCCGGAGGCCCGCCCGCTGGGGCGGGTGGTTAAGGGCTGCGGCAACAACGGATCGGATACCACCGAGGGTATCGTGAAT
>JBGFRN010000075.1:0-24187 GCA_041695105.1 Bacillota bacterium
GCCTGCCCGGGGCCAGGCGTATTCTCCCTGGACAAGAATCAACCGGCGATGGCACCTCCGGCCTGGCCGGGCAGTTTTCCCTTCTAGCTGAGCAGCTTGACGGGTACTTCCGCGGCCGGGTAAGGGAGTTCAGCCTCCCGCTCGATCTGAGGGGGACCGATTTCCAGCGCCAGGTCTGGGAGGCCCTGCGCGGCATACCTTTTGGGCAGGTGCAGACCTATGCCCAGGTGGCCGCGGCCATCGGGCGGCCGAAGGCGGTCAGGGCGGTCGGGGGCGCGAATCACGTCAACCCGGTGCCGATCATCGTCCCCTGCCACCGGGTGGTCGGAAGCGATGGGGGGCTGGCCGGCTACGCCGAGGGCCTCGACCTGAAGCGGATGCTTCTGGATCTGGAAGGGGCATAAACAGGGGTCCGGCCCGAGCCACTAGACATAATATGGCAGTGGCGGGGGTGAGGATCATTGGAAGTTAGCTTGGTATTGTCTCTGAAACTGCCTCCGGGGACGGCGACCCTCCCGAAGGAGTTGGCCGCCACGGCCGCCGCTGGAGGCGTTTCCATTAAGCTGGGGTGCGGCCGGACCAAAGTTCGGGCGCTCCCAGGGGCCCCTCCGGGGCAGGTCGGCCTATCGGCTGACGCCTGGCGGGTTCTGGCCGTCCCGTACCAGGGAATCAGGCTGAAAGTGAAAAAGCCCAAGCCCGGACGGTTGGAGTTCGGCCCAGCCGTGTCCGTGCTTTACCCTGGCCGGGGCCGGAGAATCAAGCCCGAATGGATCGAGGAGAGGACCGACCAGTATTTCGGTCACTTACGGGGAGCTCCGGGCCTGCTGGCCCTCGGCTTTGACCGTTCGATCAATTGGAAAGACGGTACCGTGGGCGGCTTTGTCCTCGACAACCGCCCGGGCCAGTCAAACCGGACCATAGCCGCCCGCTTTCCGATTCCTGACGCCGTTTACCTGTCCTGGATCACCCGACCGGATGTGGTCCAGCGGCTGAGACACGCGACTCGGGAGCGTGCCTTTAATTGGCCACGGCGGTTTAGCAAATGGGTGTTCTATGCTATGATGTCAGCGCTTCCCGTGATTCGGGACCATCTTCCGGATACCCGCCGCTTTCACCGGGCCGGGGATTTGGAGGCGATGCTGGCTTGCTACGAAACGGTCTGGGTAAAAAAGGTTCGCGGGTTTCGCGGCCGCGGTGTTGTCCGGGTCAGGCGGCAGCCGGGCGGCTTCGAACTGCGATTCATGAAAGAGAAGCGCCCGGTCAGGTCTTTGGTTGCCAACCCGGGCGAGCTGGATCGCCGGCTCCGGGTGGTGCTCGGGCGTGGGCCGCACATTGTTCAGCAGGGAATCTGTACCGTCGGCCTCAAAGGCAAGACTCTGGATTTCCGGGTTGTAGTCGTCAAGGACGGAGCGGGCGAATGGCGTTGCCTCAAGGCTCACGCCAAGGTGGCCCAGAACCGGAACCTGGTGGTCACCAGCGAGGCGCCCTATGTGGGGGTGGTTCGAGCTTTGCGGCGCCACATTGGCCTTTCCCGGGCTGCCGCCAATAAGACGGCTTTGGAAATGGTCGATCTCTCCCTGAAGACGGCCAGGGCGCTGGATCCCCGGTTTTTTCCCTTGGGCATCCTGGGCATGGACCTGGCCGTCGACGCCGGTGATAAAAAGATCTGGATCATTGAGGCCAACCCGGTTCCGGCCTGGGACTATTCATTAGAAGTCAAGAAAAAGCTGGGGCGCAGCCTGGTCGACTACGCCCTTTATCTGGCCGGAGGCTAAAGCGTCTGGGGCGCCTCCAGCCGGGTATTGCGGCCGGCCCTGGCCAGGCGGGCAACGTAAGCCGCATACTGGAAGGGGTTGCGGCTAAGGCTGACCGGCAACTCCGGAGGTCTGGAGTGGCGAGGCTTGGAATTGGCCTCGAAGACCCAGACTCGACCGCGCCGGTCGACCCCCAGGTCGAACCCGATCTCCCCTAACCGCCCGAATCGGGCCTCCAGGGCCTGGGCTGCCTTTTGGGCCGCCGCCTCCACCGCGGCCTCCAGGGCACCCAGTTTTTTCATTTCTGGCCGGTGTCGCCGCTTAAAGGCCGCCAGCGGGAAGCGCTCGCCCCCCTGACTGGTGTTTGAGACCACTTGGCCGGCCTTGGCCCAGCGGACCAGCGTCACCGCCCTCCGCCAATCTCCCCGGCCGTCCTTCTGGAGGATGACGCGAAGGTCGAAGAACCGGCCTTCGATCTCAGGCAGCTCAATGCCACGCTGGATCACCCATTCCGAACCGGCTTTCACCTGGTTGAGGAAGGCGTTGGCCAGATCTAGCTTGGAGAAGAGCTGGTTGACCGTGAGGCCGCCGGCCCGTCCCCGCACCCACCATCCCTTTTTTGATACGGTGATCTTCAAGACGTCCGATCCGTGGCTTCCGTGATTGGCTTTTAAAAAAACAGTCGGGAATTTTTTCAGCATCTGCTCGAGGGAGCCCTGGTTGCCGAAAGGAACCGTTTCCGGGGAGAGCCCGGCGGTGTTAGGGAAAAACCGCAGGGCCAGATGGACATCCAACTTACCGAATGAATTGATCCTGTTGAGCAGATGGACGCCCCGAAGGATCAACCTCTTTCGGAGTGAGGCGACGGCCTCCCGCTCCCGGACGTCGGAGTAGGTGGCCCGGTTATAGATTACGTCCGGCAGGGGCATGGTCGTCTTTGACCATGTTCCTTCTTTTGCGACCCAACCCTCAATGCTTTCCGTCTCGAGGTTGATCCCGGCATGTTCAAAGAAGAGAGGTATCGCCCCGGCCTGCTGGGCCTCGCGGACCATTCTTTTGTAACGATTGGTCCCGCCGGTCGGAAACCTGGCGATTACCTTCTGGTCCAGCATTACCCCAACCGTGATCGGGCTCGCCGGTTCTGGAGCACCCCGGAGGCGTACCCGCCTGAGCTGCCCAGCCTCGGAATCCTGGGTATCAAGGAAGCTCGCGTAGTCGATCGGATAGCGGTAGATCCGTTCATCCATGGCCGGATCCCCAAGGCGCCCCAGGCTCACCTTGAGCGGCTTGCCGTTGATTTCGATGAGTTTTACGGTTCCGTCCGGCACCAGCCCCAAGTCGAGGCCGAACTCGCAGGAGGTTCCCAGGTGCTTTTCCACCCGGCGAGCCATTTTCAAGGATACCTGTTCCAAGTCGTCCATAATCCTCTTCCAATGGCCGGGATAGGCTTGCCTGATCACCCGCTCCGGGGGCGAGATGAACCCTCCGCTCCTTGGGCTGCTAATGACGCTCCCGACCGGCGCGATGCGCGCGACCAGGCCGGCCAGCACCCACTCGCCCCGGCCGTCTTTCTGGACCAGAGAACGGAAATCAAAGCGGTTGCCCATGAAGGTGACCAAGGGCAGGCCTTCCTGGATCAGGTAACCGGCCTTGGGAGCAACTAATTTGTCCAGGGCCTTTAACAGTTGAGGCGTGCCCGCCAAAAGGCGGGTCTGGTTCCCCCAGGTCTCCCGGCTCTGGAGCAACCAGCCGTTGACCTGCCTGGTCAGCCGCATTACGCCCTTGCCTTTGTGCAGGGCGTTCGGTTTCAGGTAGAGATCGGGGTAGGTCTTAATCGCTGAAACCAGCGATTCTTTGGTCAGAGGAACGGTGAAGGGAAGGTGGCGGGCCAGGTCGGGGTAGGAGCGGAGGATCTGAAAGGCCTGGATCTTGGTTATCTTCGGAACGGAGTTGACGACGGTAACCCCTAGATTCCGGCCCAAATCGCGGGCTTGCGTCGCCTCGGCCCGCCCGTTCTTGCCCATGCTTCGATCGTAGATCACCCGTGGGATCGGAAACAGGCCCACGGCCCAAACCCAGCGGCCGTCGTTCCCTCGCCTCAGGCGGCAGCCGCGGACGACCCCCTGCTTAAAATCGATGCCGGCAGCGCATAAGAAAATCAGGATGGCACCCGTTTCCCGGGCGTAGCGGTCAAAACGAAAATAGGCCGGATCTAGCTTGCCTGCCAGGATCGCCCCGACCTTGGCCTTTGAGAGCAGCACCCCGATCAGGGGTCCGAGGGCGACCTCATCGCTGCCTTGGCGAAAGACACTCAACCGGATCGGGGCTTCAAGGTGCAGTTTTCGAGCCAGGGTAGACGGCAGGCTGAGCTCGCCCCGATCCTGGTTTGGGTTTGATCGGAAATAGACCCTGGCCTTCTTGAGCCCGAACCGCAGCCAATATGGATGGTTTTCGGAAAGACCCATGCGGCCTAGTAGGGCGGGGGAGATCAGAGCAGTGATCGATTCAGGTGCGACATAGACCCGGTGATCCCTCCATGGGTTGAGTGAACTTATCAGGGTGAGCCGTCCCCTGCTTGGCCCATCCGAACCTTTTTTCCGTAAGAGCGGCGGGTTGGGTACCGGCGTGTAAGAGGTGACCAGCGTCGCAATTCGTTCCACCGTTTGATCCTTCCTTCCGTCACGGTAGAGCCTGGGTATGGTATCCTTCGCTAGCCAGTGTATTCTGTCTCCAAGTTATGGTGAACTTAACCGAATCGGGGCGAATAGACTTTAGCGTAAAGTTTTTCTGCTCGCCAGTCGGGAGGTTTAAGCCATTGCGCTATTGCGCCGACATCCGGCAGTTGGAGCCGCTCCCCGAATCGGAAAGGGAGAGATTGGTCCCGGTTACGAAGGAATTCACGTTTCGCGCCAGCCATTACTATTTGTCGCTGATCAATTGGGATGACCCGGAGGACCCCCTTCGCCGGATCGTCATCCCGACCCAGGGTGAACTGGCCGAATTCGGCCGGCTCGACCCGTCAGGGGAGGCCGCCAACTACGTCGCCAAGGGATGCCAGCATAAATACCGGAATACCGCCCTGCTGCTAGTATCGAATGCCTGCGCCAGCTACTGCCGCTTCTGTTTCCGTAAGAGACTGTTTCGGGGGGACCACGCTCTGGAAGCCAGCCTGGACGTGAGCCCGGGTCTTGGGTACATTGCTTCTCATCCCGAGATTGACAATGTCCTGTTGACCGGAGGCGACCCACTGGTCCTGGCCACCCGCCAGCTCGATAAGATTCTTGCCGGTCTGCGGGCCATCCCTCACGTCAGGGTTATTCGGATCGGGACCAAGGTGCCGGCTTTCGATCCCGACCGGATTAATGGCGACCCTGGGCTGCCGGAGATGCTGGCTCGCCACTCGGCGCCCACGGCCCGCATCTACGCGGCGGTCAACTTTAACCACCCGCGGGAACTGACCCAGCAGTCCTTGCGCTCGCTGGAGATCCTCAAGGCGGCCGGGGTCGAACTGGTCCATCAAACGCCCTTACTGCGGGGGGTTAACGATGACCCAGCCGTTTTGGGGGAGTTGCTGAACCGCCTGGCCTGGGGCGGAGTTCACCCTTATTACGTCTTTCAGAGCCGGCCGGTGGCCGGCAATTCCGGGTTTGTCGTACCGCTCCGCCAGGCCTATGCCATCGTCGAGGGGGCCAAAAACCACGGATCGGGGCTGGCCAAACGAATCAGGTTTGTCATGAGCCACGACACGGGCAAGATTGAGGTGGTGGCGGTCGAGGGCGACCTGATTTATCTCAAATACCACCAGGCCCGGGACCCTGCCGACCTCGGGCGGTTCATGGTTTTCCGGCTTCCGGATGGGGCAGGCTGGTTCGACGATCTGGCGCCGGTTGAGCCAGCGAGGACTAAAGCCGTCAAGTGACGGCGGGGCTGTTGTTTTCAGGGAAAAAGTCCTAGCAAGGGACGTGAGTTCGACAGTGCGAACCCCTGGCTTGCCCGCGCAAACCAGTGAATCGACAGATCCAGGGCAAATCAGGGCGAATCATCAGTGTTAAAACCCCCAAACCATGCCCTGCGAAGGGGGTTTGGGGGGGATAGGAAGTGGGGGCGGGGGGTGAATCGTCAAGGTTTTTCCGGTAAAGCACCCTTGAAGGGATGAAAAATCTATCGATTCAAAAATCACGGGCTTTCCCGCGACCTTTGTCCTCAAACTGAAAAGAGCCCACAGGGGCTCTTTTAGACTCCGATGGTACGCCCGGCAGGCGCTGACTTGATGCGAACAATAGATCTGAGCCGTCCGGGGGATCAGACCACCCGGCGGAAAAGGGCGATCACCTGGCCTAGGATCTGGCAGTCGCGGACCCGGATCGGCTCAAGGCGGCTATTTTCGGGCTGGAGGCGGATATGGTCGGCCTCGCGGAAGAAGCGTTTAACGGTGGCCTCTTCTTGGATCATAGCCACCACGACCTCCCCGTTGCGGGCGGTTGACTGGCGCCGGACCACGACATAATCGCCATGCAGGATTCCGGCCTCGATCATGCTGTCGCCGCGAACCTCGAGCATAAATAGCTCGGCCTCTCCGACCAGATCCTGAGGGAGGGGGAAGTACTCCTCGATGTTCTCGACCGCCAGGATCGGCTGGCCGGCCGTTACCTTGCCCAGGAGCGGCACGTTGACCAGCGGGCGGCGGACCTCGTTAGGTTCATCGTCAAGAATCTCGATTGCCCGGGGTTTAGACGGGTCGCGCCGGATCATCCCTTTCTCCTCGAGCCGGGCCAGATGGCCGTGAACGGTGGAGCTTGACTTCAGGCCGACGGCCTCGCCGATTTCCCTGACCGAGGGGGGATAGCCTCGTCTACGCGTTTCAACTTTGATAAAGGTCAGTATTTGGCGCTGACGTTCGGTCAGTTGTTCATCCAAAAAACAAACACCCCCATACGTTTTGTTCTCTACGCCAAAGTATACCACGGTGACGAGGAATTGCAAACACCCGTTCGGGGAAAAATAGATATTAGGAGTAATTCTTTTGGGGGTGAACCAATGAACCCACATAAGCCGGCCCTGGAATGGAGACGCCTGGCCACCGATGACCGATCTCCCCAGATTGATTTGGAGAACGAGAGACTAGAGGAACTTTGGCCCTTTGATCTGGATGAGACCGAGTTGCTCTTCGACCGTGCCCCTCCGGCCTTTTATGTCAAACCAGGCGGCCAAGGCCCCTTCCCGCCAAATCCGTACATGTAGTTAATAATCCAAGCCTGCCCGGCCGGTCGCCGGGCTTTTGTGTTAAGAGGCCAGGTCGATTTGTGGTCGAGGCGGCACTTATGTAAGATTAATAGGAGGAAGTAATGCCTCCGTCCGTTGTATGCTACCCTCTTCAATTTGTATACAATAGTGGACAGAGGCTGGACCCCTGAGGGCCAAATTCGGGCAGAAATCAACCCAAAATCAAGGGTTGAAACCGGCCTCCGTCCACTTTTGCATGCATCGGCCTTTGATACCATGAAATAATGGACGGAGCGCCGCCGGTCACCCCGATTTTGGGCTAAAACTAGCAAAAAACTAGTCCCAGACTACGGTTTTCACCCGCCTCCGTCCACTTTTGCATGCCCTGGGAGGGCTCTGCCATGAAAAAATGGACAGAGCCGAAAGGAATCGTGGTAAAACCTGGGGAATCTCCACATTTCCAATGCCTTCTACAATGCCTCTCCAGAGGACAATGATGTAGACAGGAGTCAGACAAATGGCCGCAAGGAATTGGAAAGCGGTTTCCGTGGCTGCGATCCTGATCTTAGTTATCGGGGCTTCGCTTGCTGTCTATGCTGGTGCCCAGACCAGGCATGAGAAGTACCAGGCACTAAAGGTTGAGTTTGAACGTGAGATGGCCCGCATGTACCAGATGTCTCCGGAAGAATCCATTGCGCAGGGTCTTAAGGTTAAACGTTTGGGCTGGGAAATCGGACAGCTCGAAAATGAACTGTACCCGAATCCAGCCAAAGACCTGGAGCGGAAGATTTTCGCTATGAAGGCGGCTTATGGGGATATGGCTGGCTGGTACCGTAGCAAGGCAAAGAACGACCCAGAGGCTGCTAAGGTGCTCGAACGCGTTATAATCAAACAGGAGAAGTTGCAGCAGATTGAGAAGGCATTCAAAGAACAGACCAGACCAGTGGAAGAACTACTGGTCGAACTTGACAACTTGGCGAAGAGCCAGTAACGTTCATGCATAAGCTCGCATTTCAGGACGAGCGGTTGCCCAGAGTCGGCGGCCGCTTGTCTTTTTGCTGCATGGTGGCGTGAAGGAATTTTCGCCGCTTGAATAGTAATTGGAACAGACGACCGTTTGGTTGATAAGAAGGAGTGGTTGTATTGGCTATCAAAAAAATTGGTGTGGTCGGTGCTGGTTCCATGGGCTCGGGCATCGCTCATTTGGCGGCCCGTTCCGGTTTTGAAGTTGCCCTCAGGGATGTTACCCTTGACGCGGTCACCCGCGCCATCAAGGGAATGGAGAAGCTTGACGCCAGGGCGGTCGAGAAGGGTGCCGTGACGTCTGACCAGGCCAAAGCCGTCGTGGCCCGGATTACCCCGACTGACAAGCTCGAAGATCTGGCCGGCGTTGATTTTGTGATTGAGGCCGTCTTTGAAAATATGGATGTCAAGAAAGAGGTTTTCTCCAAGCTTGATTCCATCACCCGGCCGGACATCATCCTGGCCACCAACACCTCATCGATGTCGATCACCGAGATCTCAAAGATGACTAAACGGCCGGAGAAGGTCGTAGGCATGCACTTCTTCAACCCGGCCCAGGTGATGAAGCTGGTCGAGGTCATCCGGGGCTTCGACACCTCTGACGAGACGGTCGCCGCCACCATGGAGCTTTCCCGGCAACTGACCAGGGAGCCGGTCGAGGTCAAGATCGACTCGCCGGGCTTCATCGTCAACCGCTGCCTGATGGCTCTCTTCATCGAGGCCTTCAAGCTCCTCGAGGAGGGCGTGGCCACCGTCGAGGACATCGACAAGGCGGTCAAACTGGGCCTCAACCATCCGATGGGCCCGTTCACCCTGGCCGACTTCACCGGTCTGGACATCAGCCTGCACGTCATCGATTACTTCCACCAGGAGTTCAAGGACCCGAAGTACGCCGCGCCCCAGGTCCTCAAGCGGATGGTCAAGGCCGGCCGCCTGGGCAAGAAGACCGGGGTCGGCTTCTACGACACCTGGGGCCAGAAATAGCGGTTGGCGGGAGGTTAGAACATGCCTGATTTCTCCCTAAACGAGGAGCAACGGATGATTCAGAAGCTGGCCCATGACTTCGCCGGGCAGGTCATGCGGCCGGTGGCGGCTGAGTATGACGAGAAAGAAGAGTTCCCCTGGGAGGTCCTGCACCAGGCCCACGATCTAGGGCTGATCAACCTGGAGATCCCGTCGGAGTACGGGGGGCAGGGGCTCGACCATTTCACCGCCATGCTGGTGAGCGAGGAATTGGCCTGGGGTTGTTTGGGTATGGCTACCTCAATGTCAGCCAACACCCTGGCCGCCCTGCCGGTTCTGCTCGCCGGTACTCACGAGCAGAAGAAGAAGCACCTTGAACCCGTCTGCGCTGAGCCCCGGCTGATGGCCTTTGGCCTGACCGAGCCCGGCGCCGGATCGGATGTCTCGGGCATCGCCACCACCGCCGTGAAAAGGGGCGATAAATATGTCCTGAACGGCGCCAAGTGCTTCATTACCAACGGCGGCATCGCCGACCTTTATACCATCTTTGCCACAACCGACAGGGCGGCGGGGCACAAGGGGCTGTCGGCCTTCATTGTACCCGGAAACGCACCGGGGATGTCCCAGGGCAAAAAGGAGCACAAGATGGGCATCCGTGCCTCTCAGACGGCCGAGGTCGTCCTGCAGGATGTTGAGGTTCCGGCGGAGAACATACTCGGTCGGGAAGGCGACGGGTTCAGGATCGCCATGGGTACGCTTGACCACTCCCGACCCGGAGTCGGCGTCATGGGAGTCGGCGTTGGACGGGCCGCCCTTGAGGCCGCGATTGACTACTCCAAGACCCGGGTTCAGTTCGGCAAACCGATCTGCGAGAACCAGGCCATCCAGTTCATGCTGGCTGATATGGCCATGGCGGTGGAAACGGCCCGGATGATGGTCTGGAAGGCCGCCTGGCTAATGGATCAGGGGGAGAAGGTCACCCTAGTAGGCTCGATGGCCAAAACCCTCGGAGGGGACGCCGGGATGAAGGTAACCACCGACGCCGTTCAGATCTTCGGCGGGTATGGCTACAGCCGCGAGTACCCGGTCGAAAAATGGATGAGAGACGCCAAGATCGTCCAGATCTACGAGGGCACCAACCAGATCCAGCGCCTCGTAATCGGGCGGCAATTGGTTTCATAAAGCAGCACCTGAACGATACGGAGGAAGTCCATTTGACAAACGACCGCCCCATCAGGATTCTGATCGCCAAGCCCGGACTTGACGGGCACGACCGAGGCGCCAAGGTTCTGGCCATGGCCCTGCGCGACGCCGGAATGGAGGTCATCTATACCGGTCTGAGGCAGACCCCGGAACAGATCGCCGATGCCGCGGTTCAGGAGGACGTCGATGTCGTCGGTCTTTCGTGCTTGTCGGGAGCCCATAACACCCTGTTCCCCAAGGTGGTCGACTGCCTGCGACAGCGGGGTGCCGGCGAGATCCTGGTGATCGGGGGCGGGATCATTCCGGCCGAGGATGTCTCTGAGCTCAACACCAAGGGCGTCAAGGCCATCTTCGGGCCGGGGACGGCGCTCCAGTCGGTGGCGGAATTTATCCAGGCGGAGGTCCGTGGAGCGTAGTGGCCAAAGTGCTGCCTTCTGAGGAGAAAGCCCGAATTTCGGGGAGAATGAGGTTGCGGTTGTGGGAGAACTGAGGGTCGGAGGCAGGAAGGCTTACTACGCCGAGGAAGTTCCATCAGGGGAGCCGAAAGGAACCATCGTCTTCGTCCACGGGGCCGGCGGCTACTGGGGCAAGTGGCGCCACCAGTTGCCGGCCATGGCCGCCGCGGGCTGGCGAGCCATCGCCGTTGAGCTGCCGGGACACGGATACTCTGAAGGGCCGAGCTGCGAGCAGTTGACCGGCTACGCCGAATGGCTGGCCGAATTCGCCCGCGAGGCCGGGCTCAAGGACTGGGTTCTCTGCGGCCATTCGATGGGCGGGGCGATCGGGCAGCTTTTTGCCCTGGCCAACCCCGGGGTTCTTCGGGGTCTGGTCTTGGTCGGGACCGGCTCCCGGCTGCGGGTCAACCCCGATCTCCTGGCCGTCTACGAGCGAAACGAGGTCAGCTTCGATTTTCTGCGGGCGGCCTTTTCCCTGCACGCCGATGAGAAGTACGTCCAGGAAGAGATGGATGAGTACCAGTACACCGGCTGGAAGGTACGCTACCTTGATTTCAAGGCTTGCGACCAGTACTCGGTTTTCGAGATGGTCCACCAGATCAAGATCCCGACCCTGGTCATCGTCGGCCGCGAGGACCGGATGACCCCAGTCAAGTTCTCGCAGTACCTGGCCGGCAAGATCGACGGGGCCAAGCTGGTTATCGTTGAAGGCTCGGGGCACTACGTGATGAAGGAGCACCCCAAGGAGACCAACCAGGCGCTGGTCGATTTTTTGTACGAACTGACCTAGTTTAGGCCCGGGGTCACCGGGACGGCATTGAGGTTACGGGGCAGCTAGCCGTTAGAGGCTCGGCTGCTTTTTGTGTTTTGTAGAAATTGGAGGAGGGAGACCACCTTCACCGGGCAGCGCTTCAGATTCAAATAAATGATATTTTGTGATAACCATGCAGGTTTGAGGCCTGGCCTCAAATCTGTTGGCATGGTTATTGCTTAATTTTTGTCTGAGAAAGGAGGGATGAGATGGAATTCGACGCCCCGAACCAGTTAGGTCGTCTGATCACGGCCATGGTCACTCCCTTCAGGGATGACCTCTCGGTCGACCTGGACAAGGCTCAGCTTCTGGCCAGGCACCTGGTGGAATGCGGTTCGGAGGGGCTGGTGGTCGCCGGCACGACCGGGGAGGTTTCCACCCTCAGCCAAATCGAAAAACTAGACCTTTTCCGAGCGGTCAAGGAGGCCGTTGGAGGTCAGGCCGCGGTCATCGCCAATACCGGCACGAACAACACCGCCGCCTCGGTCGATTTGACCGTCAGGACTGAAGAGCTTGGAGTGGACGGAATCATGGCCGTGGTTCCTTACTATAACAAGCCGTGCCAGGAAGGGATATTCCGTCACTTCAAGGCTATCGCCCAAGCTACGTCCCTGCCGGTGATGCTCTATAACGTCCCGGCTCGGACCGGGTCGAACCTGGCGGTTGACACGCTGGCCCGGCTGGCCGAACTGCCCAACGTCGTGGCTGTCAAAGAGGCTAGCGGCAACTTTGATCAGGCCACCGAAATCGCCAGGCGCCTGCCCCCGCTAGCCCTTTATAGCGGTGATGATGGGCTGACCCTGCCGATGATGTCAATTGGGGCGACCGGGGTTGTGAGTGTCGCGGCACATGTGGCCGGACCGGCCATCAGGGAACTGATCGACTCCTACCTCCGGGGGCACCGGACCCGGGCGATGGAGCTTCACCTGGCCCTGGCGGAACTGATCCGGGCGCTCTTCATCACCACCAACCCCGTTCCGGTCAAGGAGGCCCTCTCCTTGGTCGGGCTGAATGTAGGCCGGGTCAGGCCTCCGCTGTCCCCCCTGAGCGAGGCTGAGCGAGCAGAGGTGTCACGGTGCCTCCGCCAGGCCCAACCGTTTTTGCTGGAACTTCCGGCGGCTTCCGGTCAGCCCGCCAGGTTGTGAGGGGAGGGAAATAGATGACGGTTAGGCCGAAGATCGAACTGAGAGGAATCGATCAGATCTTTGTCAACCAGAGGACCAGGCGGGCTAGCCACGCCCTCAGTCAGGTGGACCTGAGAATCGGAGATAAGGAGTTTCTCTGCGTCCTGGGACCAAGCGGCTGCGGCAAATCAACCCTTCTGAACGTCATCGCCGGATTTCTCCGGCCGACGGCGGGGGAGGTCCTGATGGACGGGGTCCCGATCGCCGTTCCCGGGCCGGATCGCGGGGTTGTCTTTCAGGAACCGACGCTTTTTCCGTGGCTGAGCGCGCTGGAGAACGTAACTTTCGGACCGAGGATGCGCCACGTGCCGTCCGTTCGGTATGAGCCAGCCGCCCACGAGGTGCTCAGGTTGGTCGGTCTGGAGGGTTTCGAGAGCCACCTCCCCCGGGCGCTGTCGGGAGGAATGCGCCAGCGGGTAGCCCTGGCCAGGGTTCTGGTGGCCGACCCCCAAGTACTGCTCATGGATGAGCCCTTCGGGGCCCTTGACGCCCAGACCAGGGCAATCATGCAGGAACTGCTGCAAAGGATCTGGGAGCGCGACCACAAGACTGTCCTATTTATCACCCACGACGTGGAGGAGGCTATTTTTTTGGCCGACCGGATCGTGGTCATGACGGCCCGACCCGGGCGGATCAAGCGGGAAATTAAGGTAGAACTCCCCCGGCCAAGGACTTTGGACCTGATGACCACCCTAGAGTTCGTTGGCCTCAAGCGCGAACTGCTGGGCCTGATTCGTGAGGAAGCCGCCCGGGCAGTAGCCCAGGGCTTCTAAAAAAAAGAAAGTCGAGGGGAAATTATGCCACGTGTTGCAAGAATCCTGGCTATCCTTATGGTCATGTCAATGGTCGTCCTGGCGGGATGCGGTCCCACCACCACTGGTCCCACCACCACCGGTCCCGCCAAAACCGACAACCAGGCCACCCCGGCCAAAAAGGCCGACCCGATAACGGTCAGGATGAGCTGGGGCAAAGTTTTCCAGCAGACCCACTGGGGCGATACCGGCCGGTATCTTGACCCCTCGGTCAAGCTCGAGGTCCTGGACTTCAAGACGACCAACGATCAGCTCTTCGCCCTGCAGGCCGGTTCGCTCGACTTCAGCGTCATGGGTTATAACCAGCTAGCGTCGGCCCTGGTCAAGGGAGATGTGGACGCCACGATTATCGCCGGGCTTTCCAACGCCCCGACGCGCCTGATCCTGCGCAAGGACGTTGAGATCAAGGATTGGGCCGATTTGAAGGGGAAGAAGATCGGCGGGGCCCGGGGCTCAACTCAGTACATGCAGATCAGCATTGCGATGAAAAAGCATGGAATCGATGTTAACAAAGATATTGAATTCGTTCAGTTCAAGGGCGCTCCCGAGATGCTGGTTGGTATCCAACAGAAGGCCGTTGACGCCGTCATGATCTGGGAACCCCAGGCCAGCCAGGCCATTGTTGATGGCTACGGTAAGGACAGCGAGGTCGTGGCCAAGACCCTGTACCCCGACTCGTTCAGCAGCGGCAACGCCATCGTCGTCAGCAACAAGTTTCTCAAAGAACATCCTAACATAGTCCAAAAGGTGGTTGACGCCTACGTTAAGTCCTTCCAAAAGGTTACCTCAGACAAGGAATACTGGATGGATACCTTCAACAAGATGACCGGAATGGACAAAAAGGTCCTTGAAGTGGCCTCGACTAACGCCAGACCGGAGATCCACATGCCTATTAGCGAGATCAGGCTGATCGCGGACACAATGTATAATTTAAAGTTCCTTGAGAAGAACGTCACCGACCAGGTTCTGGCCAAGCTCAACTACACCTTCCTGGAGAAGGCGACCGGGAAACCCAAGGCCGAGCTCGGTGGCCGTTAACCCCCCGAACCTCGAGGCCGTCCAGGCGGGGCCGACCGTTTTCGGGCGGTTGGCCCAGGCCTTGGGCCGGGCCGCTTTGGCCCTGCCGCTGCCTTTGGCCGTCATCCTGGCCTGGGAGTATGCCGGCCAGAATCGCCTCCTGGCCGGCGGTATGATTCCGCCCTTCTCGGTGGTCATGATGTCTCTGGCCAACTGGGTCTTTGGCTATGCAGCCGGCGTTCCTATCTACTCCGGTACTTGGATATTTCACGTCTGGTCCAGCGTGGGTCGTATCCTGGCCGGTTTTGCCATTGGGTCAACCCTGGCTGTCACTCTGGGCGTCCTGGTCGGATGGTCCCCGATCGTCAGGCAAATGTTCGATCCGACCGTTAATCTGGTCCGGCCGGTTTCGGTTGCCGCTTGGGTAACCATTTCAATCACCTTGTTCGGGTTGGGCAGCCTACCCGGCATCTTCCTGATCACTTACGCCACGTTTTTCCCGGTTTACGTTAATACGGTTCACGGGGTTAAGTACGCTGAAGATAAGCTGACCCATGCCGCCCTGATGTTGGGAGCCAATAAGAGGCAGCTCTTGTGGCACGTAATTATTCCAGGGGCCCTGCCGTCGATTCTGACCGGCATGCGGGTGGCGATCGCGGTCTCCTGGACCACCGTGATTATTTCTGAAGTCTTGGCCGTAAAGAGCGGGCTGGGGTATGTGCTGATCGACGCCAACGACCTGATGCGGCTTGATCTGGTGATCGCTTCGATGATCTCAGTCGGCGTCCTCGGTTATACCACCGACCGCCTGCTGTCGATCTTACAGGCTCGCCTGCTTCACTGGTTGGAATAGCTTCGGAGGAGGTTGCTCCCGCTGCTCGGAATTTTAATGTTGGAAACCCGCTTTCCCAGAATCCCGGGGGACATTGGCAACCCCAAAACCTTCTCCTTCCCAGTCTTGACCCAGGTGGTCCGGGGTGCCTCCCCCCGGCGGGTGGTGGTCGAGGCCGACCCTGCCCTGATCGATCCATTCATCGAGGCCGGCCTGGATTTGATCGCCCGGGGTGCGACCCTGATTACGACTAGTTGCGGTTTTTTGGCTGTCTTTCATCGAGAGCTCAGCTCAGCCCTGCCGGTCCCGGTCGTGACCTCGAGCTTGCTGCAGGTCGTCCCGGTGGCTGCCGCGCTGGGGCCGGGGCAAAAGGTCGGGGTTCTGACGGCCAACCGCTCGGCCTTGACCCCAAGACATTTTGCCGGGGTCGGAGCCGAGGGAGTTCCGGTCGCTATCGCCGGGCTAGAGGCGACGACCGAATTTGCACCGGTCTTTCTCGGCAACCGGGAGACGCTCGACGTGGAGACAGCCAGGCTCGAGGTGCTGGAGGCCGCGGCGGAGCTAATGAAAAGACACTCAGAGATAGGGGCCCTGATCTTGGAGTGCACCAACCTGCCTCCCTATTCCGAGGACCTGCGGCGCCTGACCAAACTGCCGGTTTTTGATATTGTGACCCTGATAAATTGGGCTTGGGCCGCCCGGGGTGGAGGGGTTAGTCTTGACTGATGACGATTTAATTGTCTGCCGGTGCGAGGAGGTAACCCTGGGCGTGCTCAGGCGGGCTCTGAGCGAGGGCGCCGCTACCCAGCACGAGCTTAAGCTCTGCACCCGGGCCGGAATGGGTGCCTGCCAGGGAAGGACCTGCCGCCCCTTAACCGAAACCTTGGTCGCCCAGGCAGGCCGCCCGTCACTAGGCGAGCGGCCCTTGAACTACCGGATACCAGTGCGGCCGGTACCGCTTGACTGCCTGGCCCGGACCGAGAGGGAGAGTGGGAGCGAGTGAGGATTGAGGGGCATCCGGTTCTCGGGGCCAGTCTGGGGGGGCGGCCGGTAGTCCTCATGTTTGACGGGCACCCGATTCCCGCCCGGGAGGGCGAACCAATTGCCGCGGCTTTGATGGCCGCCGGTATCAGAAAGATCCGGAGCACCAGGCTGGGTCATTCTTCTCGGGGGATCTACTGCGGGATCGGCCACTGTTTCGAATGCCGGGTAACTGTCAACGGGGTTCCTGGAGTCAGGTCGTGTCTGACTCCGGTCATGGAAGGCATGTGGGTTGAGTCTGATGGTTAAGCTCGACTTGGCCGTGGTCGGAGCCG
The DNA here is from genome assembly GCA_041695105.1 of Bacillota bacterium. Taxonomy (GTDB): domain Bacteria; phylum Bacillota; class Sulfobacillia; order JAMDAP01; family JAJYMS01; genus JBGFRN01. Next base: position 16,594 of record JBGFRN010000075.1, read on the forward strand.
GCCCGGCGGGCCTCTCAGCTGCGGCCGAGGTCGCTCGTCGGGGGCTGGCCACAGTGGTCATCGATGAATACCCGTTGCCCGGAGGGCGACTGTTGGGGCAGCTGAACGAGGAGCCCCTACCTGACGGGACGGTCACCTGGTGGAAGGGAATCGAAGTAGCCCGAAACCTGGTGGGCGAGGTTGCTCAGGCCGGGGCCAGGATCTGGAACGGGGTTCAGGTCTGGGGGCTCAGCCCGGCCCTCGGGACAGGGCCGGACCCCGGGTGGGAAGTCTTCCTTCACGGTGGTCCGACCGAAACCGTGCTGGCACGAGCAGTTCTGCTTGCCACCGGCGCTACCGAGCGGCCACTGCCAGTCAGGAACTGGACCCTACCGGGGGCAATCACGGTTGGAGCGGCCCAGGTCTTCACCAATCTCCACCGGGTCAGGCCCGGTAAGCGGGTCTTGATCTGCGGGGTCGATCCCCTTTCCTTGACTGTGGCCAGGGAACTGTCCCTGGCCGGGTCGGAGGTGCTGGGGATGGTTTTGCCACCGGCCGGCCAGTTTTCCGGCCAGCGTGCGGTGCCAAGGGCGGTGATACGGGAGTTGAGCCGCTTCTCTAGCTTGGCCCCTTCCTGGCTTTTGAGCCTTGGGGGCTGGATGGGCACCACCGACCTGGGATCCCGGCTGGGAGCGGCCCTCTATCCGAGAGAAGGTCTGCGGGTTTGGGGGATTCCCCTCATGCTAAAGCAGGCCCTGGCGGGCATTACGGGGAAAGATGATGTAACCGGGGCGGCGGTGGTCGAGGTCGACCTGCAGGGCCGCCCGCGACCGGGAACCGAACGCCAAATGGTCTGTGATTGCGTGGCCCTGTCAGGGGGCCTCGCCCCGCTGGTTGAACTGGCCTCGGTGGCCGGTTGTCGTTTGGTTCCGAGCGGGCTTGGAGGAGCAGTTCCCCTGCACGGCCCGGAAATGGAGACCGAATTGCCCGGGCTGTACATTGCCGGGAATATTACCGGGGTCGAAGGGGCCCGGGTGGCCATGGCCCAGGGCCGGATTGCCGGCCTGACGATCTCCAGGGATCTTAAAGCGCTGGCCTGTGCCGAGTATTCGACCAGACTTATGGAGGAGCGGTTCGGATTGTCGCGCATCCGCGCCGGGTCGACCATTCAGTTTTACCCAGGGCCCGCCCAGGCCAGGGAGGGACTGGAGGCTCGGTGGAAGGCCAGGCGGGTTGATTTGGCCGGTTAGACGCGGCAGGAGGTGAAGATGGTTCATGGTGTCCAGCCAGGATCCGATGAGCGGGGGGGAAGAACGCTCCCGGCCATGCCTCAGGGTGGGGCTAGTCCTTGAGGGGGTCATCCCGTCTCTTTTGGAGGAACTGCAGATCCAGGGCCTGATTGATATCTGTGCCGTCTTCAGGCCCGATTCGCCCGGATGCCCCGCCGATTTCTTCAAGGCCGGCCGTGCCGAGGTAATTTTGAACCTGTCTGCCGACCCTGGGGTCGCTCAGGCCCTGAATCAAATACAGCCATATGGACCGGCCATCCTGGACCGGCAGGGTCTTGGTTTGTTGTGCCGCCTAGCTCAGGCCGAGGCCCAACTCCACGACGTCACTCTAATTAAGGAGCAGTTCGACGCTATCCTTTCTTCGGCTCAGGAAGGGATCCAGCTGGCCGACCGTCACGGCATCCTCAGGTATGTTAATCCAGCTTTCACCCGAATTACCGGAGTACCCCCCGGCAATAGGGTCGGATGCAGTGTTTTTGATGTCTCTCCGGATGGCGCTCTGGCCGAGGTCTTGCGCACCGGGCGCCCGGTTACCGGGCTGCGGAATCATGCTCGGGGCTCGGATGCCGAGGTCATTTCTAACGCCTCGCCCGTTTATGTTGACGGGCAACTGGCCGGGGCAGTCTGCGTTTTCCAGGACGTGACCTCACTCCTGAGGCTGACCAAACAGCTCCAGGAGAGCAGTGCCCTGATCAGCAGCCTTAACGAACAGCTCACCCAGCTCCAGAGAGCCCAGTACACCATGAACGATATCGTCGGGGGAAGTCCTCCCATTCGGGAGGCCGTGCAGGTCGCCTCCCGAGCCGCCCAAACCGGTTCAACCGTTTTGATCCTCGGCGAAAGTGGAACTGGTAAGGAGCTCTTCGCCCACGCCATTCACCAGGCCAGCCGCCGGGCATCCGGGCCGTTCGTGGTCATGAACGCCGCCGCCATTCCCGAACATTTGCTTGAGAGCGACCTATTCGGTCACGAGAAGGGCGCCTTCACCGGGGCCCTGCGCACCAAGATAGGACGGTTTGAACTGGCCCACGGGGGAACTCTCTTTTTGGACGAGATTGGGGACATGAGTCTGAACCTGCAGGCCAAGCTGCTCCGGGTTCTCCAGGAGCAGCGTTTCGAGAGAGTTGGCGGTGTCAACCCGATCTCGGTTGACGTCAGGATCATCACCGCCACCAACCGCGATCTCAGAAAAAGGATTCAGGAGGGCAAGTTCAGAGAGGATCTGTATTACCGCCTGAACGTCATGAGGGTCGATATTCCCCCCTTGCGTGAACGCCCGGGAGATATCCCCGATCTGGTGAGGGTCCTGATCCAAAAGCTAAACCGCAAGCTTGGCACCCAGGTCACCCACCTGGAGGATGCGACTTGGAACTTACTGATAAGCCATGAATGGCCCGGCAACGTCCGGGAGTTGGAAAATGTCCTGGAGGGGGCCATGAACCTGGCCGAGGGTCCACCTTTGCCCCACGGGCCGGTGGCTCGCCACATCTGCGAGTCGGCGCCCCTTCAGGTCGAAGCCGTTGAGGCGGTTGGCGATGGGCGTTTGCGCCCGATTTCCGACCTGGAACGCGAGGCGATTAGCTCGGCCCTCCGACGCTTCGGGTCCACCTTTGAAGGAAAAAAGAAGGCGGCTCGGGCTCTGGGGATCTCCTTGTCCACTCTTTATGCCCGGATCAGGCATTACGGATTGGACGCCTCCTGACGATTCCGCCTTTGAGTGAGGCATCATTCTTGATGAATACAGCCGAAGTTGTGGTGGTCGGCGCCGGCGTGATCGGCACGTCGGTTGCCTACCGTTTGGCCGAGCGCGGCCTGCAAGTTTTGCTTGTCGATCGCTCGGGAATAGCCGCCGGAACGTCGGGGGCTTGCGACCAGGCCATACTGCTGCAGTCGAAGAAACCGGGGCGGCACCTGGAGTTGGCCAGGGCCAGCGCCCAGGTCTACGAGACGATCGAAGACGAACTGGAGGCCGGGGTCGAATACCAGCGCCAGGGCGGCATGATCCTGATCGAGACCGAGGAACAGCTCAGGGTTATGACTTCCTTTGTCCAGCAGCAGCGCCGGGCCGGGTTATCTGTTGACCTGATTTCCGGTGAGGAGGCCAGGCGGCGTCAGCCGGGGCTGGCCGCCCACCTGGTGGGAGCGACCTGGAGTGCTGAGGACGCCCAGGTCAACCCGACCCTTCTGGCATTCGCCTTTGCCCGGGCGGCCAGGCGGCACGGGGCCAGGCTGCACTTCGGGGTTGAGGTCACCGGACTGATCTCGGAAGGCCAGCGGGTCATTGGTGTTGGGACCGATCGTGGCCCAATCATGGCCGATCAGGTGGTTCTGGCTTCCGGATTTGAAACCCCGGCTCTGGCCGTGTCGGTTGGCCGGGATCTGCCCATCCGGCCCCGTAGGGGACAGCTTCTAATCACCGAGGCGACCAGACCGATGATCTTCGGCGACATTCTTTGCGCCCGCTACATCGCTTCCAAGCTTGACCCCACCCTGGCGGCCAAGGCCGCAGACCCCGGCCTTGGGGTCGGCCTGTCCTTGGGGCAGACCGCCTCTGGAAATCTCTTGATCGGCGGGACCAGGGAGATGGTCGGTGCCGACCGCTCGACGACGATGGAGGGGCTTAGGGCCGTGGTCAAGCATGCACTGCGCCTGGTGCCCGCTCTGTCCGGGATCCGGGTGATTCGGACCATAGCCGGGTTGCGTCCCTTTACTCCCGATGGGCTTCCGATCATCGGCCGCGACCCGGATCACCCGGGTTTGATCCTGGCCGCCGGGCACGAGGGGGATGGTATTGCCCTGGCCCCGATCACTGGGCTGATGGTGGTCGATCTGATCGCGGGTGGACCACTCGCCGCGATGGCCGATGGATTGGGGCCGGAACGTTTCGAGTCCGGAAACCTGTCGCGCGCCGAACTTGGTTGGAGGTAGTGATATGACTTTAAGGCAAGTAACCGTTGTTCCGCTCAGGATCGGGGGTAAGCTGATCCACTCCGGCGCCGGAGTCCTGACCGTCAAATCGCCATACGACGGCCGGGATTTGGGGGAGGTGGTTCTGGCCACCCGGGTTCAGGCCGATCAAGCCGTGCAATGCGCCCGGGCGGCCTTTGAGGATTATGGTCAAGCCCCATCATATCAAAGGTCTTCCTGGCTGATCGAGGCCAGCGCTCGGTTGGAGGATCAGGCTGAGGTCTTCGCCCGGCTGCTGGCCGAGGAGGTCGGCAAGCCAATCCGGGCCGCCCGGGCCGAGGTCGAGCGTGCCGCAATGACCCTCCGGCTCTCCGGTGAGGAGGCCCGGCGACTCCAGGGAGAGGTTTTGGCGGTTGACGCCACTCCGGCCGGCCTCGGCAAGCGGGGGATGACCATCGTTGAACCGGTCGGGGTCATCTCTTGCATCGTCCCGTTTAACTATCCGCTCAATCTGCTGGCCCACAAGGTCGGTCCTGCCTTGGCGGCCGGTAATACCGTGGTGATCAAGCCGTCCCCCAAAGCGGTCCTCTGCGTCTCCCGGCTGGTAGAGCTACTTGAATCGGTTGGTTTCCCTCCCGGCACGGTCAACCTGATAGCCTGCGACCCCGAGGTCGCAGAGCTCCTGGTCACCCACTCCGAGGTCTCGGCGGTCAGCTTTACTGGAAGCGCATCGGTCGGCCGGGCTATCCTAAAGCAAGCCGGCCTGAAAAGAGTTGTCCTGGAATTGGGCTCCAACGCCGGGAACGTCGTGGCCCGGAGCGCTGACCTTGATTTGGCGGCCGCCGCCTGCGCCGCCGGCGGGTTTGTCTACGCCGGTCAGAGCTGCATTTCAGTCCAGAGAGTCTACGTTCAGCGCTCGGTAATGGTCGACTTTGCCGAACGGCTGACCACCCGCGCCGCTGCGTTGCGCCTGGGAGATCCTCTGGATGACGAAACCGATGTCGGCCCGCTGATAGACGAGGCTTCGGCGGCCCGGGTCGACGGTTGGGTGGCCGAAGCCGTCTCCGGCGGCGCGAGGATCCTGTGCGGCAGCACAAGGAAAGGTAATATGTTTGCACCGACCGTGGTCACCGATGTTTCGCCTCAGATGAAGATAGTCTGCGAGGAAGTATTCGGCCCGGTGGTCTCGCTCCTGCCGTACGATGACCTCAGCCAGGCTCTGGCCGCGGTCAATCAGTCGCGTTACGGGCTCCACGCCGGGGTTTTCACCCGTGATTTGGAAGAGGCGACCCAGGCGGTCAAAGACCTGCGGGTAGGGGGGGTGGTCATCAATGATTCCTCGACCTTCAGAAGTGACCTCATGCCCTACGGAGGCGTCCGCGAAAGCGGTATTGGGCGGGAGGGTATCAGGTTTGCAATGTCTGACCTGACACATTTAAAGGCGGTGTACATGCCTTTTTAAGAACACCTGGATAAATTCCAGGGCAGGCACCGGGTTCGAGAATTTCGAATCCGGTTTTTATTTTTTTTGCCGTGGGGCATTGACGGGAACTAATGTTCGAGTGTACTATATAGTCAGAACGAACAACCGTTCCCCAGAAATCCTGTTTGGGGTGATAGGGATGGAGAGAAAGAGAAACAGATCCAGGAGAATTGGGCAACGTCTTGGTCGGCCCGGGAGGGCAATCCTGAGGATTCTGGCCCTGACCGCGGTTCTGATGATTTTCTGGATGGTCGGCTCGCCTTTGGCCGAAAGCCGCCCCAGCCAGTTCGAGGCCATGCCGATTGTAACCGTTGAGAAGGGCGATACCCTTTGGGCCTTGGCCGCCCAGGTCGCCAAACCGGATGAAGACATCCGCGACGTGGTCGGCCGCCTGATGGAGATCAACCGTCTGACCAGCCCGAGCCTAAGACCCGGTCAGATCCTTTACCTGCCCCCCACCGGGCGGTAAGAATTGATGGTGGTGATCGCAATGTTTCAGCGTCATCAGAACGGCCCCGGCGTCCTGCCCGAGGCCCTTGAGGCCGAACTCCTGCGGCTTCGGGATGACTACCGGCCGACCCTGCGCCGCTTGGCCTGCGGCGACTACTCGGATTTGGTTGATCTGACCGGGCTTGAGCTGTCGCTGACCAAGATCCTGACCCGGGAGGCCCGGCGACCCGCTCCTCTGCGCCGGGTTCGGCTGACTGAGTTGGCCATGGCCATGGAAAGGCTGTTTCCGGAGCTCAAGCCCTGGAGGGACATGCAGCTACGTGATGCCGAGCGGGTCGCCCTGGCCAAGACCATCGACGGTCGTCGAAAGTCCATCGCCAGCTAGCGGTTACCTTGAATCAGATTCCTCCTTTGGCGGCTGCCGGGCATCGGCGGCCGCTTTAGATTTTTTTGGGGCTGGCGGGCTTGGTTGAGGGATCCTTGAGCCTTGTGCGGTACGATAACTGTGGAACCGATAATTCAGGCGCGGGAGGGTGAATGGAATGAATCTCAGGGGAAGATTTGGGGTTATTGCCGGTGCTGTACTTTTATCAGGTATTCTGTTTGCTGGTGCTGCCTTGGCTTCGGGGTGGTCTGGCGGACCGGCCGGCGAACTGACCCAGGGCCAGAAGGATACCTTGAAGCAACTCATGGAACTACGGAAGTCTCACATGGAAAAGATGAAGGCCGAAGCCACTGCGCTCATTGATCAGGCGGTTAAAGACGGCAAGATCACCCAGGAGCAAGGCGACAAGATGCTTCGGTTCCCCGCGAAGCCTGGAATGCGCCGAGGGCCATGGGGCCACGAAAAGAAGGGGCACTTCGAACCTGGTGTCAGAGGAGCAAGTGACGTACTCCGCTGACTGAAAGTCAGCAGCATCTCAGGCGGCGATAGCCACCTTCGACTTGGTTTCGTAGACCGTATGCCATCCGAGGCGGATTGGCAAGACCACGGGCCGCGCCACACGGCCACTACTCCACTCGATGAGGGGAGATACCTTGTAGGCGTTCTGGAAGATGTTTGCCCCGCCATTCACGTCAGCATGGGTCTCCCAGCCGCAGGCACAAGCGTACAGCCCCCGCTGCTTGCGGTTGGTCTTCTTCACCTCGCCGCAGTGATGGCAACTTTGGGAAGTGTAGGCTTCGCTGACCTCGATCACCCGGATGCCGTACAGGCTGGCCTTGTACGCAATCATGCTGGCGATCTTGCGGAACGGCCAGGCGTGAAGGCGCTGGTTGAGTTCGGCGGTATAGTCGATGCGCTCCCGGATGCCCGTCAGGTCACCAATGGCGATGGTATCGACACCTGCCAGCCAGCAGCGCCGCACGAAGTCTGTGGTCAGGATGTGGAGCAGGTGCTCCACCTGCTGGGACTCTTTTCGCTCGATCTGCCCGAAGCGCCGGCTCTTTCGCTTGTTCTCAGCCGTCGGGGGTTTGACCCTGGCCC
>JBGFRN010000340.1:0-4357 GCA_041695105.1 Bacillota bacterium
CTGCAGGGTATGTGGGACGGGAAGAAAGACGGACAATAAGATGGAGATCATCTCGACCGGGTTCCTTAGACTGATTCAGTCATTCCCCGACCTAAGGGAACTTTTAGCCTCTGGTCAGGGGCAGGGGATTCGCTTCCGGGCCGAGGTCCTTTCAGTGGCCGGTCGCGGGGCGGTCTTCAGACTTCCGGACGGAAGCCAGCTTGAGGCGGTTTCGGACGCTCCGTTGATGGTTGGCGACCGGGTGATCCTGCAAATTAAGGAAGCCACTCCCGAGAAGGTCGTCCTTCAGTTGGCTGAATCAAAAGCCGAGGTTACCCACCCCTTGGGCCGGGAGGCCGTGGCCGGGGCCGAACCGCCCACCGCCGGTCCCCGGGGTGAAACCATCAACTACTGGCAGGTGCCGGTTGAGGTCAACGGTGAGGCTCGTTGGGTCGAGATGGAAATTGACCCCGAAGGGCGGGGGGAGGATCACCGCGAGGGAGATCCCGGCCCCCGTTTCTCGCTGGTTTGGCGGGGAGAAGCTCTGGGAAGGGTGAGAGCCGATCTTCACCTGGCCCCGGAGCGCGGCCTGTCGGTTTACTTCCGGTCGGAGAGTGAGGAGGCTAATTCGGAAATTAGCCTGGGCCTGCCCGAGCTGGCCCAGGGGTTGGAGGCCGCCGGGCTGAAGCTGGCTGACCTGGGCGCCCGGAGGGTTCCGGCTGTCCCCGAACTGGGCCTTAAACCGGGTTCGGGGGGCAAGGATGGAACCGGAAAGTGGCTGGATTTAAGAGCATGAGCCCCGAACGCGACCAACGCCCCCCTGAACCCCGCAAGAAGGCCGCCGCCCTGAGCTACGATCCGAAAAAGGGCGGGGCACCGAGGGTGATCGCCTCGGGCCGGGGGACGATCGCCGAGAAGATTATTGAAGTAGCAAACCAGCATGGGATTCCGGTCATGGCCGATGCTCCTCTGGCCGAAGGCCTAATCCGGGTGGAGATCGGCGAGGAGATCCCGCCCGAACTCTACCAGGCGGTGGCGCAGGTTCTGGCCTTCCTCTACCGGTTGGAACGGAAAAGTCTTAAGCTCAAGGGCGGTGTGGCGACTGACGATTGTGGGAACCGGGGTTGATATTATCGAGGTCGAGCGCATCCGGCGGCTGGTCGGGCGTTACGGCGACCGCTTCCTGCGCCGGGTCTACCACCCCTCGGAGACCGGCTACTGCATTGGCCAGGAGCGATACGGCCGGTTGGCCGCCCGTTACGCCGCTAAGGAAGCCATCTTGAAGGCCATGGGGACCGGGCTGCGACGGTCCCGGTGGCACGACATGGAGGTAGTCCGGGACCGGCTCGGGCGCCCCGAGGTCCGGCTGAGCGGCAACCTGGCCCGCGAGGCGGCTGAACGCGGCATCGAACGGGTTGTCATCAGCCTTTCTCACACCCGGGAGTACGCTGTAGCCCAGGCGCTGGCGATCGGCCGCGGAAGCGGCGGGTCGCAAGGGGGTTTGGAATGACCGGCATGAGTCTGGAAAATGCCAACTGCCACCTGCGCCACCTGGTGGCGACACCCGAGCAGGTGCGCGCCGTGGACCGGCGGGCGGCCGGTATTTACGGGTTGCCGTCCCTGGCTTTGATGGAAAACGCCGGGGCCGCCGTCGCCAGGGAGGCCCAAAAGCTTTTGGGCCCGGGTCGAACCCGTGCCCTGGTTTTGGCCGGAAAGGGGCAGAACGGCGGGGATGGCCTGGTGGCGGCCAGGCACCTGGCCGCGGCCGGAATCCAGGCCAGCGTCTTCCTGGCGGCCCGCCCCGATCAAGTGACTGGAGACGCGGCTCTTAACTTGAAGGTCTTGGTTAACTCCCGGGCCGACCTGACCGTGTTGGACGACGACCACGACTTTTTATCCCATCTGCTGAAGGTCGTTCCTGAATGCGGGCTGATTATTGACGCCCTGCTTGGAACCGGCTTCCGGCCGCCCCTGTCGCCCCTATACTCTGACCTGATCCGGATAGTCAATAACTCTGGACGCCCGGTCTTGGCCGTCGACGTTCCGTCGGGGCTCGACGCCGGGACCGGTCAGGTAACTGAGCCCTGCGTCATGGCCGCCCGGACCCTGGCTCTCGGGCTGCTCAAGCCCGGCCTGCTTATCAGCCCTGGCCGGGAATACTCTGGGCTGGTGGTTTTCGATTCGATCGGTCTCCCCCCGGCGGCTGTCACCGACGAGAAGATCAGCCTTTTCCTGGTGGAGCCGGAGACCGTTCGAAGATGGATTCCCCGGCGGGCGCCTGACGATCACAAGGGGAGCCACGGGCACCTGTTGGTTCTGGCCGGTTCGCCCGGATACACCGGGGCGGCGGCCCTGACGGCTACGTCCGCCCTGCGGGCTGGGGTCGGTCTGGTCACCCTCGGGGTTCCGGAGCGGATCTATGAGCCGATGGTCCGCAAGGTGACCGAGGTTATGGTTCGGGGTTTTACAGAAACCAAGGGGGGCAATTTCTCCCCCGAGGCCGTCCCGTCAATCCTTGAGGCGGCTGAGCGGGCCACCGCGGTCGCCCTGGGACCGGGAGTGGGTCAGGGTGCGGCCGAGTTTGTGCGGTCGATCCTTCCGGTCTTGCTGGGTCGAGGCTGGCCGGTGGTGCTTGATGCTGACGGGATCAGGGCCTTCGCCGGGCGTCCCGGCGACCTGAGGGAGGCCTTACGCCGTACGCTCGTGATTACCCCACACCCCGGGGAAATGGCCGGATTGCTCGGCATCACCAGCGAAGAAGTCCAAAAAGATCGTCTTGGGACCGCCCGCCGGGCGGCCGTGGAGACAGGTTGTGTGGTAGTATTAAAAGGTGCGCCTACCATCGTGGCCGCCCCGGATCAGGCCGGGGGGACACGCGCCTTTATCAACAGCACGGGAAATCCGGCCCTGGCCACGGCCGGCAGCGGGGACGTCTTAACTGGCATTACCGGTGCCCTGATGGCCGGAGGGGTTCCAGCGCTTGAAGCCGCCCTGACCGGGGTCTACCTGCATGGACTGGCCGGAGATCTGCTGGCCGCCAGGCACGGGAGCGTCGGGCTGGTGGCCGGGGATGTGGCTCGCGCCTTGCCGCGGGCGATTAAGGAGGCCTCTATCTAATTGAGTCTCGACCAGAACCTCACTCTGAAGGTCTTGCGGCCAACCTGGGCCGAGGTCGATCTTGATGCCATTGCCAACAATGTCAGGGAACTCAAGGCGGCCGCCCAGCCGGCGGCCAAATTTATGGCCGTCGTTAAGGCCGACGGTTACGGTCACGGCGCCTACCCGGTAGCCCGGGCCGCCCTGGAGGCCGGGGCCGAGTGGCTTGGGGTGGCCATCCTCGAAGAAGGGCTGGCCTTAAGGAAGAACGGTTTTGCCTGCCCGATCATGGTCATGGGTTACGTTCCCCCCGCGGTGGCCCTGGAGGCGGTCGGGGCTGACCTCAGGGTGGCCTGCTACCAGATGGGTCTGGCCGAGGCGCTGTCCCGCGCCGCCAGCCGTCACGGCTGGACGGCCCGAATCCACGTCAAGGTCGATACCGGGATGGGCCGGATCGGCCTTAACCCCAATGAAGCCCTGGACTTCATCCGCCAGGTTCGGGAGCTTCCCGGAATTGAGGTTGAGGGGCTATTCACCCACTTTGCCGCCTCCGATGAGGCCGATAAGGAGTACACCCACCTCCAGGCCGAACGCTTTGACCGCCTTTGCCGGGCATTGTCAGACGAGGGGATGCTCCCTCCGGTCAGGCACGCCGCCAACAGCGCCGCCATTATTGACCTCCCCGAGTACAGTTTCAATCTAGTACGGGCCGGGATCGCGCTCTACGGTCTCCCGCCCTCGTCCGAGGTCAGCCAGCGCGCCAGGCTCCTGGCCGCCATGAGTTGGAAGGCCCGGCTCTCCCATGTAAAAAAGGTCCCGGCCGGGACAAAAATAAGCTACGGATGTACCTTTGAGACCTCTCGGGCGAGCGTCATCGCCACCGTCCCTGCCGGCTATGCCGACGGATTTGCCCGGCGCTGGAGCAACCAGGGCCGGATTCTGGTACGGGGCCGGGAGGTTCCGATCGTCGGGCGGGTGTGCATGGATCAGTTCATGGTCGATCTGACCGATCTGCCCGGAGCCGGTGAAATCAGCCACGGCGAAGAGGTCGTGCTGATCGGCTGTCAGGGCGACCTGGCCATCACCATGGACGACTGGGCCCGGGAACTCGGAACCATCAACTACGAAATTGCCTGCCTGGTCGGCCGCCGGGTGCCACGGGTTTATACCTCCAAAGGCCAGATTATTGAGGTGCGGGCACCCTCCTGAACTTGAACCTTGTTTAAACCTTGTTTGGGTTGCCGGTGAGGGGTCAGGTGGATATAATAGGATAGATTGACCC
>JBGFRN010000175.1:0-24163 GCA_041695105.1 Bacillota bacterium
CCCATTCCGAACACGGAAGTTAAGCCCTCCAGCGCCGATGGTACTTGGCGGGTTGCTGCCTGGGAGAGTAGGTCGTTGCCAGGATTATATTTAGATGAACCCTTCACGCAAGTGAGGGGTTCTTCGGTTGTCTGCTCAATTTGCAGGAATTTAAATGGGCCAATCGAAAGGCATGTTGAAAGTAGCAGATAAGGGGTTATTCAGCTTGCCGCCGGCACTAACCAAAATCGCCTTCATCGTCAACCCGGCCGCCGGTGGTGGGCGCGGCCGTCGCCGCTGGGACATACTCGCACAAGCGCTCCGCCGCTCAAACAAAACAGCCGCCGCAGGCTTCACCGTCTTCTACACCGAACGCCCCGGACATGGCACCGGGCTGGCCCGCCAGGCAGCCGAATCCGGATATGAGCGAGTAGCGGCGGCCGGGGGCGACGGAACGATTTCCGAGATCGTTAACGGCTTGGTGGGGACCGGGGCCGCACTGGGCGTTGTTCCAATCGGCACCGGAAACGATTTTGCCCGTGGGGCGGGGCTTCCGGCAGATCCTTTGAGGGCGGCTGAAACAGTCATCAGCGGCTCGATCCAAAAGATTGATCTCGGCTTAATCAACGAGAAACGTTATTTCATAAATATCGCTGGCATCGGTTTTGACGCCGAGGTTGCCCGCGCAGTCAATGAGTATCCAAAGGTACTAGGTGGAACCCTTCCCTACCTGGCTGGAATCTTGAAGACGCTCTGGAGCTTTTCCCCGGCTCTGATGCGGGTTAAAATTGACCTTCGCGAGCTGCGCCAAAAGGTGTTCCTACTTGCGGTGGCCAACGCCACGACCTACGGAGGCGGATTAAAGATTTGCCCCGATGCTAGAATTGACGACGGTCTATTTGATATTTGCGTCGCCGGGGAGATCGGACGGTTAGAAATACCCGTCCTTCTTCCGAAGATCTACCAGGGGGGACACCGTCACCACCCAAAGGTCAAAATACTGCGCGCCCGCCAGATCGAGGTTCACCCGTCGCGCCTGGTGGCCATCCATGCTGACGGCGAATTGATTGAATCTCAAAGATTTTACTGTGAAATTGTGCCTCGGGCCATTGATCTAATTATCCCCCCGGCGGGCGGCATTTTTGATGGCGGGCGCGAATATAATACTGGTCCAGCGAGGTCGTCTTGAAGGCAAATCACTGTTCCTGTCGAAATGTTATGTAACTCTAAAGGCCATCTGGCTGAATCGCCGGGAGTGGAGCGGAATGGCCAGCATGAATTTTGACAAAGGCCGCCGGGCGATGCATCTAGGTCAAGCAATTGTGGTTGCGGCGATGTCTGGGGCCATAGCTCTTGATCTGGCCTACGACCCGCCCGAGCAGGTTGGTTTGTTAATGTATGTCCTGACGATTGGCCTGGCCGCGGTCATCGGGATCCTGACCGATGTCCTGCTGCCGTATCGCAAATCGTTGCGACAAGGGCGAGCTACCGCTCAAGATAGGCCCGGGCAAGGCGGCCGCCCGAGTTCCGGGCCGATTGATCATGATAAAGATGCATAGCAGGACTGAGGAGCTGATATGAAAGAACCTCAGAACCGCGCGCCGCTGGCCGCCGCCCTAAGGTGGCACCGGCGGCGCGAAACCCTTTCATTTCACTTGCCCGGCCACAAGGGAAACCCGCCCTGGAGAGACATTACAGGCCTCTGGTGTGACGTCACTGAATTGCCGGGACTCGACGATCTTCACGCCCCTTCAGGGCCGATCGCTGAGGCCCAGGATCTTTGCGCCCGCTTCTATGGGGCCGACTATTCATTTTTTTTGGTTAACGGCTCGACGGCCGGAATGCAGGCCCTCTGCCTGGCGGCCTTGAACCCGGGGGACGAGCTTTTGCTGCCACGCCATGTTCACCGCAGCGCCGTGGCCGGGTTGGTGCTCTCCGGGGCCGTCCCGATCTGGATCCCCTCGCGTTGGGAAGAGTCGCTTGGCATTCCTTTCGGCCCTGCCCCGGAAGACCTTGACCAGGCTCTCACCCGGCACCCTCGGGCCCGGGCGGTCGTCCTGATCAACCCGAATTACCAGGGTTTCTGTCCGGATCTGAAGGCCTTGATCGCGCTGGCCAGATCCCGGGGTTTGCTGGTTCTGGCCGATGAGGCTCACGGGGCGCACCTCAGGCTGTCGGACCGGCTGCCCCCAGACGCCCTTAGTCTTGGTGCTGGTGCCTCGATCATGAGCTTTCATAAGACGCTCGGCTCTCTGACCGGGAGTTCGGTCCTCCACCTGTCCGGAGGGAGGATTGATCCCCGGCGGGTTCAGAGTGCTCTGAGGATGCTTCAGACTTCAAGCCCTTCCTATATGATGATGGCCACGCTCGACCTGGCCCGGCGAAGGGCGGCCAGGCAGGGCGGCCGGATTACCGGCGATCTTATTGAGGCCATTTGGAAATTTCGGACCGAAATCGCCGCGCTAGAGAACCTGGACTGCCTTGGGCCCGGTCTGGAGCGGCGGCCTGGCTTGGGGGCCTTTGATCCCTTCAAGCTGATCCTGGTCCCCCGCACCGGTGCCGCCCGGGATTGGACCGAAGCGTTGGCCAAGCAGGGGGTGGGACTAGAGATGACAGCCCCCGGGTATCTGTTAGGGGTGGTTGGACTGGGCGACAGACCACGGAGCCTGGCTTGCCTGGCCTCGGCCCTGGGCCGGGTCTCAGGTGAAATGGCCACCAGTAGGGCGAGTGCCTCCAATTATGGACGGCCCGGTCAAGGGCCGCCGAGGGCGGTTCCGGTCCCAGCAGTTCCACCGGCGGCCATGACTCCCCGGCGCGCTTATTTCTCACCCCGGGCCTGGGTTCCCCTGGCGGAATCCACCGGGCGGATCGCCGCCGACTGTGTCACTATAAGCCCACCGGGCTCGGTCATCCTCTGCCCAGGGGAAGCGGTGACCGAGGAGACCGTCCGATGGTTGATCGAGGCGACTGGCCGGGGTGAGACGGTGCCGGGAATTGAATTCGATAGGGGGCTTCCTTGGCTGCCAGTCGTTGCCGGGTAGCTCAAGAATTTGTGGGGGTTGGCAGTGAAAGCTCTTTTCATCACTTTTGAGGGCGTCGACGGAGCCGGCAAGACCACTCAGATTGAAATGCTCCGCCGGGGCCTCGACCAACGGGGCCTGGGCTATATGATGCTCCGTGAACCGGGAAGCACCCCGGCCGGCGAGGCGATCCGGGGGGTCTTGCTTAACCACGCTTACGCCGAGATGTCGCCGGCCACCGAGGTCCTGCTTTACGCCGCCGCCCGGGCCCAGATGGTGGCCCAGGTGGTCCGCCCGGCCCTGGAGAGCGGGACGCCGGTGCTTTGCGATCGTTACGTCGACTCCAGCTTGGCCTATCAGGCTTACGGCGGAGGGGTTGATGCGGCGACGGTTGGCTTTATCAACGCCTGGGCGACCGGGGGATTAATGCCCGACCTGACCATAATTTTCGACCTCGATCCTCTTCAGGCCGGGAGGCGACGGGCCGGATTCACCGCCGACCGGGTTGAGGCCAAGCCGGCCGAGTTCCACCGAAGGGTACGACAGGGATACCTGGACATCGCCGCCCGGGAACCCGCCCGGGTCAAGGTGGTTAATGCCGCCCGCCCGCCCGGGATCATCGCGGCTGAGGTTTGGGCGCTGGTGGCCGGGGTATTAGAAATATGAGCGGCCTCGCCACGACTGGTCTGGCTGTCGAGATCTTAGACCGGGCGATCGAGTCGGGCAAGACCGTCCACGCCTACCTGATCTCGGGAGGAACCGCCGAGGGGCAACAAGAGCTGGCCCTCCGGCTGGTGGCGGCCCTGAACTGCGCGGCAGGGTCGGGGCGGCCCTGCGGCACCTGCCTGAGCTGCCGTAAGGTTTCGACCGGCAATCATCCTGACCTGCACCTGTTAAGACCAGAAGGAGCAACTTTTAAAATCGGTCAGGTGCGGCAGCTTCAGGCCAATGCCTGGATGAAGCCGCGTGAGGGCCGCTGCCAGGTGTTCATCTTGGCCGGGGCCGATCAAATGACCTCCGAGGCGGCCAACAGCCTGCTCAAGATCTTGGAGGAGCCCCCGGCCGGCTCGGTCTTTTGCCTTTTGGCCCCCAGGCCTCAGACGCTGCCCCCGACGGTTGTCTCGCGTTGCCAACCCCTGGTTCTGGGTCAGGCTGAGAGCGGTACCACCGGTGAAATACCGGCCACCGCCAGGGAGATCGTGGCCGCCTGGCCGGAGCTTGATGAACTCGGCGCCCTAAGGCGGGCCGAATCGCTGGAGGGGGGAAAGACCGGGATTTCAGCCCTGGTTGACCGGATGGCCCTCTTGGTCCGAGATTTGCTGGTCTTTAAAAAATCTGGCGACGAAACACTGCTTCTACTGCCGGAAGAGGCCGATTTTACCCGTTCCCGGTCCGGCACCTGGGCCGATGAAACCCTCTTAGAAGTCTTGGGTGCGCTTGACCGCGCTCGTTACCATCTCTTGCGGAACGCCAACCCGCGGCTGGTGGCCGAGGTCATGCTGCTTTCCTTGCGACCTGGCATGCAAAGTCGTATAATCAAGTGAATGGCTAGGTACCGGCGCGGCTACTTACGGTGACAGCGCCATTCTATTGATACCGGGAGAAAGTAATGCCAACAATTGTAGGAATCCGTTTCAAAAAGGCGGGCAAAGTCTATTATTTCGACCCTGGAGGCCTGGTGCTACCGGTCTCGTCCGGGGCGATTGTTGAGACTGCCCGTGGAATCGAATATGGAAATGTCGTGGTCAGTGCCCGTGAGGTTCCTGACTCAGAGGTTGTCCAGCCCCTAAAGAGGGTCGTACGGCGGGCGAGCGAGGCCGACCTAGCCCGGGTGGCAGACAACCGCCAACGCGAAAAAGAAGCGATGCGGCTGGCTCAAAATAAGATAACCGACCACAATTTGGACATGTACCTGGTCGATATTGAGTACGCCTTTGACGGGTCGAAGATCACCTTTTATTTTACGGCCGAAGGACGGGTCGACTTCAGGGATCTGGTCAAAGATCTGGCCGCCATCTTCAGAACTCGAATTGAGCTTCGCCAGATTGGGGTTAGGGACGAGGCCAAGATGCTCGGAGGGCTCGGCCCGTGTGGGCGGCCCCTGTGTTGTTCAACCTTTTTGGGTGATTTCGCCCCGGTTTCGATCCGGATGGCCAAGGATCAAAATCTGTCGCTGAACCCGACCAAGATCTCCGGCGTTTGCGGCCGCTTGCTCTGCTGCTTGCGCTACGAGGCCGACAGCGAGGGCTACTCAAAGAAGGGCAAGGCTGGCCCGGCCGCCCGGGAGGCTCAGGACCAAAACCGAGAGGCAGATCTGGTTCTGGATTTACCACCCGGGATTGAGGACATGGTTGGGCTGGAGGCCGCCCCGGCCCCGGTTCAACCGCCATTAACACGGCCGGCTCGACCGGAACCGCCGCCTGTCACCGACCGCCCGGCAGAGGGCGGAGGATCGGGGCGTTCCCGCCGTCGCGGTCAAAAACCTCCGGCGCCCCCCCAGGCGAAGCCAAACCCAGGTGGGCTAAGCGCAGGCGGGCCAAACGCAGGCGGCCCCAAGCCCCAAGACGAGGCACAGCGCCAAAAGCGTCGCCGTCGCCGCCGCCGCCGCGGGGGCGGGCAGGGAGCCGGCCCCGCCGGTGGACAGGCCTCCGCCGGCCATAAGCCTTCAAACCAGGAGCGGCCCGAACGCTGATGAGCCGTCACTTCGTTTACTTGGCCGAGTGCGCCGACGGAACCCTTTATACCGGATACACCACCGACCCGGAACGCCGCCAGACCGAACATAATGAGGCCAAGGGCGCCCGATACACGCGCGGGCGCCTTCCGGTTCGTTTTATTCATGTTGAGGAAGCTCCCTCACGAGCGGACGCCCAGAGGAGGGAGGCTGAGATCAAGGCCATGACCCGCCGGCAAAAACTCGACCTGCCGGATACCGGGGTCTTGTACCTGTGCGCCACCCCGATCGGAAACCTTGAGGACATCAGCCTGCGCTGCCTGAGGGTCTTGAAGGAAGTCGACCTGGTGGCGGCCGAGGATACCCGCCGCTTCAGGAAGCTGGCCAACCACTACGAGTTGACGGTGCCGGTGGTCTCATATCACGACCACAATCGGAGAACCCGTGGACCCGAGCTGATCGAACGCCTGGCAGCGGGCGCCTCGGTGGCGTTAGTGACCGACGCCGGTCTGCCCGGAATCTCCGACCCCGGAGAAGACCTGGTTCGTCTGGCCCTTGAGGCTGGTCTAACCGTGGTTCCGATCCCCGGCCCCGTCGCCGCGCTCACCGCTTTGGTGGCCTCGGGAACCGCGACCGGGCGGTTTGTTTTTGAGGGATTCCTGCCCAGGGAAAAGAAGCAGCGCCGGTCCCGGATCGAGGAAATCGCCAGGGAGACCCGGACGGTCATCCTGTACGAGGCCCCCCACCGGGTGGTCGAGACCCTTGAGGAATTGGCGAAAGCCATCGGTTCCCGAGCAGTTGTTTGCGCCCGGGAGCTGACCAAGCTGCATGAGGAATTCAGGCGGGGCTCGGCCGCGGAACTGGCCGCCTACTTCCGAGAAAAGGGGGCTAGAGGGGAATTCACGGTGATTATTGGTTCTCTATCACAGGCCGTAGACAAGGCGGCTGAGCTGACCACCGATTTCTTGCCAAGCGCCGGGGCGTTGAGCGCTGAGCCCGGCCAGGCTGTGCTGGGGCTGATGACCTCAGGGGTGCCAGAAAAAGAGGCGGTACGACGGATAGCCGCCGCTACCGGCCTCCACCGGCGTGATGTGTACCGGCGGGTTGTGGCGGCCAAGAATCAATCCCAGGGATAGCCGCTGCTAGGGATAGCCGCCAACAAAAAAGCGCCCTTATGGGCGCTTTAGGAGGATTCTAGACGAACCTTAGTTGCCCTGAGCGGCCTGGGACATGGTGGCCAGGCAGTCGCGGCAAACATTCTTGCCCTTGAAGTTCTGAACCTCCTGGGCGTTGCCGCAGAAGACACAGGCGGGTTCGTACTTGCGCAGGATTATCTTTTCGCCGTCGACATAGATCTCCAGCGAATCCTTTTCCTCGATGTCCAAAGTCCGGCGGAGCTCGATTGGAATAACTACCCGTCCAAGCTCGTCAACCTTACGAACGATACCAGTAGACTTCATCATAGATTATTTTCCTCCCCTTGGGTATAGTGACAAGTTTCGACAAAATCCCCCTGACAAGACAATACCAAAGATGCCAATATTAGTCAAGGACTTTTTTCAACTCTCCAGTATTTTAATTTTTCTACCGTTTAGTAAAGACAGGTCAACTTGACACGATTTTCTCGGGTGGTATACTAGGCGGTAGTCAAAGGCAATGACGGGGACGAGTAGGCCCGGGAAGGCCCAAAGAGAGCCGGATCAGGTGAAAGCCGGCGGCCGCAACGGGTTGAACATGGCCCCTGAGCTTCCCTCCGAACGCCCTCTGAGGGTGCTAGACAGGGACGCCTGGCCTGCGTTCTTCGGCCTCGGATAGCGGGAGCCGTTCCGTGTGGAACATCCCCGTCAACCGGCAGAGTTGATGGACCCAACCGGGTTTGTCTAACTAGGGTGGTACCGCGAGGATTCCTCGCCCCTATCGGGGGCGGGGTTTTTTGTTTGGTTGTCCATCATCACCGCTCCGGTCGCGCCGCCCCATCCAATTGAAACGGAGGAAAGAAGAGAATGGCACGAGGAACTTTTTATATCACGACACCGATCTATTACCCGAGCAATAAGCTCCACATCGGGCATGCCTACAGCACCGTGGCGGCCGATGCCCTGGCCCGGTACCACCGGCTCCGGGGTGACGAGACCTGGTTTCTGACCGGGACGGACGAACACGGGCAGAAAATTGAACGGGCGGCCAAGGCGGCTGGCAAGGAGCCGCTAGAATTTGTCGACGAGATTGTTGGCTGGATCAAAAACCTTTGGAATCAGCTTCACGTCTCTTATGATGACTTCATCCGCACCACCGAGCCGCGCCATAAGCAAGCCGTCCAGCTCATCTTCAGCCGCCTGTACGAAAAGGGCGACATCTATAAGAGCGAGTACGAGGGCTGGTATTGCGCCCAGTGTGAGACCTTCTTCACTGAGACTCAGCTTAAAGATGGAACCCGGTGCCCTGACCACGACATCCCGGTGGAGCGGCTGCGTGAGGAGAGCTATTTCTTTCGCCTCTCCAAGTATGCCGGACAGCTTCTGGCCCATATCGAGAGCCACCCCGACTTTATCCAGCCGTCCAGCCGGCGCAACGAGGTCATCAGCTTTATCAAGCAGGGGCTCGAGGACCTGTGTGTCTCCCGAACCTCATTTACCTGGGGCATTCCGGTTCCTTTTGACCAAAGACACGTCATCTACGTCTGGATCGACGCCCTGGCTAACTACGCTACCGCCCTGGGCTACCCGGACGCGCCGCTTTACAAGAAATTTTGGCCCCACGTCCATCATCTGATCGGCAAGGATATCCTGCGCTTCCATGCCATTATCTGGCCGATTGTCCTGCTGGCGCTCGGCGAACCCATGCCCAAGAAGGTCTTTGGTCACGGCTGGGTGCTGCTCGAGGGCGGTAAGATGTCCAAGGCCAAGGGGAACGTGGTCGATCCGCTGATCCTGATCGAAAAGTACGGGGTCGACGCCGTGCGCTTCTACCTGCTGCGCGAGGTGGCCTTCGGTCAGGACGGGGTCTATTCGGAGTCGAACCTGATCCTGCGCACCAATGTTGACCTGGCCAATGATCTGGGCAACCTGCTCTCCCGAACGACAGCCATGATTGAACGGTTCAGCGGTGGGCAGGTTCCGGTGCCGGTGGCCGGAGCCAACGATAGCCAGCTTCCGACTCTGGCGGCCCAGGTGGTGCCTGAGGTGGAGGCGGCCCTGGATCGGATGGAGTTATCGAACGCCCTGGCCTCAATCTGGAAGCTGATCGGGAGGGCCAACAAGTATATTGACGAGGAGGCTCCCTGGAACCTCGCCAAGGCGGCCGGGGCCAGCGGGGGGGATGGGGCCAAGGCGCGGGCGCGGCTTGACACCGTCCTGTACGACCTGGCCGAGACCCTCAGGCTCTGCGGTGCCTTACTGACCCCGTTCTTGGTCGAAACCCCGGAGAAGATCTGGCAACAGCTAGGGATCGACCAAAACCTGCGGGCGGCCGGATGGGACTCCGGCAAGGGTTGGGGCGGCCTCAAGGCCGGGACTCAGATCCGGCGGGGCGATCCGATCTTCCCGCGCCTTGAGGTCGAGGGCGAGATCGAGGGCGAGGGCGAGACCAGTGCCACCGCCAGCCCCGGAACCGCGACCGAGGCCGATCTGATTTCAATCGACGATTTTGCCAAAGTTCAGCTCAAAGTAGCTGAGATCCTGGCTGCCGAGCGGGTGCAGGGCGCCGATAAGCTGCTCAAGCTCCAGATTAGGGTGGGGTCCGAGAACCGGCAGATCGTCTCAGGGATCGCCCAGCATTACACCCCGGAGGAGTTGCCGGGCAAGAAGATCATCCTGGTGGCTAACCTAAAGCCGGCCAAGATCCGGGGGGTCGAATCCTTCGGCATGCTCCTGGCGGCCTCTGAGGGAGGGGCCCTGACCCTGGTGACCCCAGAGAGGGAGATCCCGTCTGGGGCCAGGGTGAAGTAATGCCCAGGCTCTTCGACACCCACGCTCATCTTGACTCGAACCAGTTTCGTGGGGAGCTTCCTGGGCTGCTCGCCCGGGCCCGCGGGGCCGGGGTGGACCGGATGGTCAATGTCGGATTCGACGGCCCGAGCTCGCGGCGATCGGTCGAACTGGCCAAGAAACACCCTGAAATATGGGCGGCCGTCGGCTATCATCCTCACGACGCGAAAGCATATGATAATATGGCCGAAGTCGAGCTTGAACGCCTGCTGGCCGAACCCCGGGTGGTCGCTTTAGGCGAGATCGGTCTGGATTTCTACCGCGACCTCTCCCCCCGGCCGGTTCAGCGCGAGGTTTTCGCCCGCCAGATCGCCCTGGCGCGGAAGGTGAACAAGCCGATAGTCGTTCACGACCGTGACGCCCATGGTGAGGTTGTCGAGACCCTGCGCCGCGAGGGGGCCGCTGGGGTGGGCGGGGTACTGCACTGCTTCTCCGGCGACTGGAATATGGCCACGGTCTGCCTTGACCTTGGGTTTTATATCTCGTTGGCCGGGACAGTAACCTACCCCAGCGCCCATAACCTTCACGAGGTAGCCCGCCGGGCCCCTCTTGACCGGCTGCTGGTCGAAACCGACTGCCCCTACCTGTCGCCGGTCCCGCATCGGGGTAAGCGCAACGAGCCGGCCTATGTCTCCCTGGTGGCTGCCCGGGTGGCTGAACTGAGGGGGGCGGCCTACGAGGACGTGGCTGAGGCCACCTTTTCTAACAGCTGTAGGGCTTTCGGTCTGGAATAGACTGCCTTTGACAAGCTTATCCTTAGTTGGATAAAATGTAACAACCCTCGATCCACGAGGAGGTACTAGTGACCCGGATCTGGATCGTCAGTTTAACCAACCGGCGCAAGGCCGGCGTAACCGCCTTGGGGGCTGTGATTTTCCTGGCGGTTCTTTTGGCTGTACTCTGGCAGGTAAGGCCGGTTCAGATTTCGTACGAAGGCCAAACGCTCAACCGGCTGACCTTTAAGAAGACGGTTGGAGAGGCCCTTTTGGCTGCCGGGGTCGCTCCCGGAGCCCACGACCGGATCGAACCCGGAGCCGCGGCCGAGCTGGCCGCGGGAATCTGGGCCAAAAACCGGATCACCGTGATCCCGGCCTTCCCGGTTATGGTCACTGTGAGCGACCAATCCCGTGAACTAATGACCGCCGCCCGGACGATTGGAGAGGCGATCAACGAGGCCGGCCTGGCCGTCGGACCGCTGGACAAGATCTCTCCGGCACCCGGGGAGGCCCTCAGGCCGGGGCAAGATATCAGGGTGGTCCGGGTTGAGCGCCGCACCAGAAGCGTCGTCGAGAAGGTTCCCTACCAGGTAATTCGGCGCGAGGATGAAAGCCTGGAAAGGGGCCAGGAGGCGCTGCTTCGCGAGGGCCATGACGGCGAGCGCGAGGTCATTCTCGAAGAGGAACTGGAAGATGGCCGGCTCGTCAGGCAGGCAGTCTTGGAGGAGAAGGTTATCCGGGAACCGGTTCCTGAGGTTCTGGCCTACGGCACGATCAGTGTGGTTTCCCGTGGAGGCAGGTCTTTTAGCTTTAAGACCTCTATGATGATGAAGGCGACCGCTTACACCCCCGGGCCTGAGTCGAATCCCTGGGGTAATGGGTATACTTATACGGGGATCAAGGCCGGACCGGGAATTGCGGCGGTCGATCCCAGGGTGATCCCTCTGGGATCCAGGCTATATGTCGAGGGGTATGGCTACGCCCTGGCAGCCGATATCGGCGGGGCGATCAAGGGCAACCGGATCGACGTCTGCTATAATGAGGTGCCGGAGGCCCTCCGCTGGGGAGTCCGGACGGTCAAAGTATACGTGCTGGATGAGTGAGCGGGTGCCCGTGAGGGCGCCCTTTTTTGTCAGCAGTTAACGGGTCAAAAGCACACAGGAGGTCTTATGGATTTGACATCGCCCGGGCAGCTCCGGGAGCTGCTGCGGAGGCACGGCAAGATTCTCAAGCACTCACTGGGCCAAAACTTCCTGGTGCATCGTCCCACCCTGGACCGGATTTTGGAGGCGGCCGAGGTCAATCCAAGGGACCTGGTGGTTGAGATCGGGCCCGGGGCCGGGGTGCTGACCCGGGAGCTGGCCACGAGGGCCGGGCGGGTAGTGGCCGTCGAGATCGACCGGTCACTGGAGACGGTGTTGGCCGAGGCGGTTGTGGATCGCGGCCGGGTGGAGTTCCTCTGGGCCGACGCCTCCCGCCAGGACTGGCCGGGGGTGGTAGGGGGCTGGAGCGGCCAGGCCAAAATGGTGGCCAACCTTCCATATTACCTGACCACACCAATTCTGACCGGAATCCTGGAGAAGGGCTGCCCTTTCGAATTGATCGTGGTGATGGTCCAGCGCGAGGTGGCCCAACGGATGACGGCCTCCCCTGGGGGAAAGACCTTTGGGGCGCTATCGGTTCTGGTCCAGTATTGGACCGAGGCCGATGTGGTAGCCAAGGTACCGCGCGGGGCCTTTTTCCCGCCGCCTGAGGTCGAGTCGGCCGTGGTCCGATTGCGCCGCCGTCCCCAGCCGGCCGTCACAGCCGACCGGCGCGCATTTTTCAGGGTGGTCAGGGCCACTTTCAGCCAGCGTCGCAAGACGGTCGAGAACGCCCTAAGCGCCAGCCTGGCCGTGCCAAAGGCGGCTGTCAGGGAGGCCCTGGAGCTGACCGGAATTGATCCTTCCCGTCGAGGGGAGACCCTTACATTAGATGATTTCTCGGCCCTAGCTGGGGCTTTGGTGCCAATCTTGAGGGCGGGAGAGGAGCAACCCGGGTGAGGGAGACATTCGTCAGCCCGTCCAAAGGCGAACTCACCTTTGAGAAGATGTTCGAAGACATGGTGACGTATGTCAGGGGTTCCCCGGATCATCCCTGCAAGATCATCATTGGAACCGACAGCCATACCCGGGATGAAGGGCTGTTGTTCGTCACGGCAATCATCCTGCACCGGATCGGAAAGGGCGCCCGGTACTACTATAAGAAAAAAAAGCAATTCAAGGTGAACAGCCTAAGGCAGAAGATCTTTTACGAGACTTCGCTTTCGCTGGCAGTGGCCAGCCGGCTGGCGGAGAAGCTGGCTTTGGTCGGGCTGGAGAAGACCGACCTGGAGATTCACCTTGATGTCGGTCAAAAGGGCGATACCAAGGACTTGATCCGGGAGATTGTCGGTATGGTCGTAGGAAGCGGCTTCGACGCCAAGATCAAACCAAATAGCTACGGAGCCTCGAAAGTTGCCGACAAACATACCAAGTAAAGCCCTCCTTTTCGCTATTGACACTTCGGCCGGGACCCTGCTATAATGCTTGACTTGACATTTGCCTCCAGGGGTGCTACAATCAACAAGTGTCGCGGTAGTGAATAGAAGGAAGTGACGGCTATGGCGGCCAGCAGCGTACTGGGGACAATCAAGAAGAACCTCGAAAACCATTTGGGCGAGAAGATTCGCCTCAAGGCCAACAAGGGTCGGAAGAAGGTTGTCGAGCGCGAGGGAGTTCTGGAGCAGACTTATCCCAGCATCTTCGTGGTCAAGTTCAACGAGTCCGACAGCAGCGAGCGTCGCGTGTCCTACAGCTACGCCGATCTCCTGACCGAGTCAGTCGAGCTGGTCGTCTTTGGGGAAAAGGGCGAATCGAAGTTTAGCGCTCAAATCCGTTAGACGGGGCTAATTCTGGGTTAATCGAATATAATAAAGAACCTCGGGAGGACAACCCGGGGTTCTTTTTATTGCACGCGGGGGTGAATTTTAACGGAGACCAAGGGTAGCCTGGTTATTATCGGCGGGCAGGAGGACAAGGAAGGCGAGATGGTCATCCTTCGCCGGTTAGTCGGCATGGCCGGAGGCAAGGAGTCTGGGATTCTGATTCTGACCACGGCCAGCCAGGAAGGCCAGGCCCTGGGAGCGACCTACCGCCAGATCTTCAAGCAACTTGGAGCCGCAGAGGTCACGGCCCTGGATGTCAACACCCGGGTAGAGGCCAACCTGACCGCGGTCGTAAAGGAACTGGATAAGGCCACCGGGATCTTTTTTACCGGAGGCGACCAATTGAGAATCACCAGCACCCTGGGCGGAACCCGGCTGGAAGAGGCCCTGCACCGCCGCTACCGGGAAGGAGCAGTGGTGGCGGGCACCTCGGCCGGAGCCTCGGCCATGAGCTCGACGATGATTGTCGGGGGACATGAGGAGGAGGCTCCAAAAAAGACGACGGTCCAAATGGTTCCCGGCCTGGGGCTGCTTCAGGGAGCGGTAATAGATCAACATTTCGCCCAGCGCGGGCGGATTGGCCGGCTGCTCACGGCGGTGGCCCAAGGACCAAGCATCATTGGGATTGGGATCGACGAGGACACCGCGGTCATAGTCGAGCCCGCTGGCCGGTTTTTGGTGGCCGGATCGTCGACCGTGACTATTCTTGACGGCTACTCAATGATCCACAGCAACGTATCGGAATCAGGACCGGCGCAGCCCCTGGCCATCACCGGGGTGACCCTCCATGTGCTGCCGTCCAGATATGGTTACGATTTATCCGGCCGGCGGCCGGTGCCGCCCAGGGCTGAAGCTGCCGGGTATTAACCCCGGAGGTCCGGGGCACTGCTAAAAAGTGACCAATGCGGGCGCCACAGATCTCACACTTTGAGGAGGCCTTTCTCCACATGGAGATCAAAGAGATGGTGGCCTTCGAGGGACCGAACGTCCACAGCCACTATCCGGTGATCCAGGCTATTGTCGATCTGGGTGAATTTGATAACGTACCGACCAAAGATATCAACGGTTTTAACCAGCACCTCCTTAAAGCCTTACCCAGCCTGGTTGAACATCAATGTTCTTTAGGGCGCCCAGGGGGGTTTGTCCAGCGCCTAAACGAAGGAACCCTTTTGGGCCACGCGCTCGAGCACACCATCCTCGAACTTCAGGCGCTGGCCGGGATGGATGCAATCTACGGAAAAACACGCTGGACCGGCCGCCCGGGGCTATACCGCATCGTTTACGAGTATCAGGCCAAGGAGGCCGCATTGGAGGCTGCCCGGCTGGCCACGGCGATGTTTAACAACCTGATCGCCGGCCGGGATATCAGGGTTGAACCAGTTGTGGAACAGATCAAGAGAATAGCCGCCGAAACCGAGCCCGGTCCGAGCACGGTAGCCTTGCTCAAGGCCTGCCGCGATCGGGGAATTCCATACCTGAGGCTGGGATCGGGGAGCCTGTACCAGCTCGGCTACGGCTGGCGCCAAAAAAGGATCCAGGCCACCGTGACCGGCCTCAGCTCTTGCATTGGGGCTGATGTGGCCGCCGACAAGAGCCTGACCAAAGAACTGCTGGCCGCCAGTGGGATACCCGTCCCTTATGGGGGAACGGCCTGCGGCGAGGACGCCTCCTGGGAACTGGCCCGGAGCCTGCTGGCCGAGGGCATCCCCTCCCTGGCGGTGAAGCCTGAATGCGCCAACCAGGGCAAAGGCGTCAGCCTGCGGCTCGTGACCGAGGAGGAAGTCCGGCGGGCCTACCGTTTGGCCGCTAGTTACGGGCCGAAAGTCGTAGTCGAGTGGTACATCCCCGGGCGGCACTACCGACTGCTGGTGGTGGGCGACCAGGTAGCCGCCGCCTCGGAACGGCTGGCCGCCCACATCGTCGGGGACGGGCAGGGCACCCTGGCTGAGCTGGTCGACCAGGTTAACCGGGATCCGTTGAGGGGTGAGGATCATGAAAAGCCCCTGACCAAGATCAAAATCGACGAGGTGGTTAGGAATCACCTGGCACGGGTGGGTCTGACACTCAACTACCGCCCGGCCCGGGGAGAGGTCGTCTATCTTCGGGAAAACGCCAATCTCAGCACCGGGGGGGTGGCCATCGACGTAACGAACGAGGTCCACCCTGAAAACGCCCTGATAGCGATCAGGGCGGCTAGGGCCGTTGGGCTCGACGTAGCCGGGATCGACCTGGTGGCGACCAATATCGCTCTACCGATCACCCAGGGCGGCGGGGCGATCATCGAGGTCAACGCCTGTCCCGGGATCAGGATGCACCACCACCCGAGCCGGGGCCGACCGCGGGACGCGGCCGGGGCGATTATCGACCACCTCTTTCCCAAGGGCAGCCCCTCGCGCATTCCCTTAGTCAGCGTCACCGGCACCAATGGCAAGACGACGGTATCCCGCCTGATCGCGCACTTTCTGGCCTGTGCCGGAGTCAGGGTGGGCCTGTGCACCACCGATGGCATCAGTATCGGGGGCCAGATGGTGCTGAAAGGGGACACCACCGGCCCGCGCAGCGCCCGGACCGTCCTGATGGATCCGACGGTCGAGGCGGCTGTCCTTGAGACCGCCCGCGGGGGCATCCTCCGAGGCGGGTTAAGCTTTGAGTCTTGTGACGTTGCGGTCGTGACTAATGTTAGCGACGACCACCTGGGACAGGATGAAATACAAAGCATCGAGGATCTGGCTGACCTAAAGTGCCTGGTCGCTGAAATGGCCAGGCCAGATGGCTACGCCGTCCTCAATGCCGATGACCCCTTGGTGGCCCAAATGGCCGAGCGCCTAAAGGCACCGGTGATCTATTTCAGTCTCGGCCACGATAGTATGGTCATCGCCGCCCACCGGGCCGCCGGGGGCCGGGCAATGCTGGTCAAAAACGGCCAGATCATAATGGCCCAAGGGCGATCGGAGCAGCGGCTGGTCGCGGTCAAGGCCGTGCCGGTGGCCCTGGATGGGCACTGCCGTCACCAATTGGCAAATTGCCTGGCCGGGGCCGCCGCCGGTTGGGGACTGGGACTTGAGTCCGACCTCCTGAGGACCGGCCTCAAGAGCTTCGGTACCGGGAAGAATACCAACCCTGGCCGGTTCAACCTTTATGAAGCCGGCGACTTCAGGGTCATTATCGATTACGGGCACAACCCGGCCGGTTTGAGGGAGGTCTTCTCGGCCGCCCGGGAGCTGCAGCCAAGCCGCCTGGTGGGCGTGGTCGGCCTGCCCGGAGACCGGAGCGACGAGGCGGCCCGTCAACTGGGACGGGTGGCGGGGTCCGGTTTGGACTATGTATACATTAAGGAGGACCGCGACCGGCGGGGCCGCCGCCTTGGAGAAGTGGCCGACCTCCTCCTTGAGGGGGTCTTGGACTCAGGGATCGAGCCCAACCAGGTCGAAATCATTTTGGATGAAGTGAGTGCGGCGGAAGCGGCTCTTGAAGCCGCCCTCCCCGGAGATTTGGTGCTGATCTTTTACGAAAAGTACGAACCGGTGGTCGATCTGGTCACCCGCTGGTGCCGCAAGGACTTCGGGCGCAGGGGCGAGCGGATGGTCGGGGGGCTTTAACGGGCTCCGGAAGGTAGCCGCTTTAGGTTTGGCGAAGACTGGGGCATCAAGGACCGGAGGTCAAGATGCCCAAAGTTAGCCTTTTGGCCTACGCCAAGATCAATCTGACGCTCGACGTGCTTAAACGGCGCTCGGACGGCTATCACGAGATCGAATCGGTGATGCTGCCGATCTCCCTGGCCGACTACGTTATTCTTGAGACGGCCGCGGGAATGAGCCTGGAAACCTCAGGTCCATATGCCAAGGGCCTGCCCGATCCGGGCGAGGATTTAGCCATGCGGGCGGCCTGGCTACTGAAAAACCGGATTGGATACCAGGGCGGTTGCGCCATCAGGCTTCAGAAAAATATCCCTTTGGCCGCCGGAATGGGCGGCGGCAGTTCAGACGCTGCGGCCGTCCTTTTCGGCTTGAACTGGCTCTGGGGTGCCGGCCTGAGTCAAGATGAGCTCCTGGGGCTGTCGGGTGAGCTCGGGTCGGACGTGCCTTTTTGCCTGCTCAGCGTACCAGCCGTCGCCCGCGGCCGTGGTGAGATCCTGGAGGCGCTTAACTCGACTCAGCAGTTAAACCTGGTGCTGGTCAAGCCGCCGGTCCCCAAATCGACCGGGGCAGTTTACCAAAGGCTCGATCTAGAAAGGCTGGCCGGCCGCCCCGATACCGCCGGGGCTGTTCGGAACCTGATGACTGGCGACCTGCCCGCCCTGACCGGGTCGCTGGGAAACGTCCTGGAACCGGTTCTTTCGGACGACTACCCCAAGATCGGAGAGGTGATCCGGTGGCTTGAAAACTGCGGTGCCACCGGTGTCAGAATGACCGGGGCCGGCCCAACCGTTTTCGGCCTGGCCGGTAGCCTTCCCCAGGCAAAACAAATCGCCGCCCGGGCCGGACGGCGACTGCAAGACTGCGATATTTTCGTCGCCCAGACTTTGGTTTGAAACGGCTAATCGCCGTAATCGCGGTGGACGACGCGATGGTAGGGGACATACTCGGGGGTGCCCGATCCGGCCAGGCGGCGCAGGCGGAGCTTGCGCCGCTGGTAGCGGCGGATGCCGACCCCGGTCCGCCAGAGAGCGTAGGCCCCCACTGGGAGCCACCACCAGGAAAAACCGAGCGAGCTGGGGAAGGCCGAGGCCTTGGCCGCCAGGATGGAAGCCCGGTTGATCAGGCGCTCGGTGGTGCTCAACGCCTGTACTGACTCTCCTGCCACCAGATCGACCGTGGCCAGGAGCCGGCCCCGGACGATTACGACCTTGTCGCCTGACGAAACCGGGGCCTTAATGAATTGTGGGAGGTGAACCCGCTTCTCTATCTCCCGGGCAAAGACGGCCTCTTTCAGGCCGGTCGCCGAAGGCCTAGCGACCAGGAGATTGACCGGCTTGGCCGTGACTACCGGAACCCGGTCCGAGGCACCATCAACCAACTCCAAGTAAGCCAGCTCGGCGCCCTCCCGGAGGACGGTCTCGCTGGCGAAGGAAGCGAACCCGAAATCAAAGAGAGCAGCGGAGTCACGGTAGACCGCCTCGCGGTCGGAGTTCATCAGAGCGGCAACCAGACGTCGCCCATCGCGCTCGGCCGAAATGGCCAGGGTATGGTTGGCTTCCGGGGTGAAGCCGGTCTTACCCGCGCCGGCATAGGGGTAGGTCCAGAGCAACCGGTTATGATTAATGTAGACTCGGGGAATTCGCCCGGGCAAGGAGTATTCTTTGGTTGTGGCGGCCCGGGCGAAGATCGGGTTGCCCAGGGCGTAGCGCAGGATCAGGGCCAGGTCCCTGGGAGAGCTGTAGTGGTTCGGGTCGTGCAGGCCCGAGGGAGTTACGAAGTTCGAGTCGAGCGCCCCCAGGGCCCGGGCTTTCTGGTTCATCAGGCCGACGAAGCCTTCAACCGAACCGCCGATATGCTCGGCGATGGCCACGGCCGCGTCGTTGCCCGAGGGGAGCATCAGGGCGTAAAGCAGTTGTTCGAGGGTCAGACTCTCCCCCGGTTCAAGGTATCCCGAGCTGCCTTCGGTGTTGTAGGCCTTTTCGCTGATGATTACCTGGTCATCAAGCCGGCCGCGTTCGATAGCGATAATCGCGGTCAGAATCTTGGTCGTACTCGCCGGGTAGAAACGGGTTCTGGAGTTCTGTTCCAAGAGTACCTGGCCGGTGGCCCCATCCATCAACACGGCCCCGGGACTAAGCACCGGCGGCGGCGCTGCCAGAGCTGTTGAGGGCACGAATATAGTCAAAGTTATCAGCGCAAAAACAAGCATTGGAGCGAAATATCGCCGCATCCTGTCCCTCCGCCGGTATAGTTACGATAACCGAAACGGGGTCAATGAAGTCAATTAGATTACTTCTATAATCGTTCGAGGATACCTTTAAGCAAATGGCGGCTTGCACCATAAAATTGCGCTTCAAAGGAGTTTCTTCTCTGTAATCGAATATATCAGGGCTGGGTCCTGGCTGAGGAACCGGGAGAAAGGGGAAAACCAATGCCGGTAAACGCCATAGTGCTGGCCGGTCGAACGACCGCCGATGCCTTGGGCGAATTTACCCGGGCCTCCAGCAAGGCTCTGGTTGACATCAACGGGAAGCCGATGATTTCTTACGTGCTTTCCGCTTTGTTAAGCGCTCCCCGGGTCGGCCAGATCGTTGTTGTCGGCCCGAGGGAAGAACTGGCGCCAGTGGTGGAGTCCGACCGTGTTCGGGTGGTCGAGGACGCGGGTTCGATCATCGACAATATCCGAACTGGGGCGCGGCAGCTTCCCTCGGGCGAGAAAATCCTGATTGCCACATCTGACATCCCAATGCTGACCGGGCCGATAGTCGAGGGGTTCATCGATCTCTGTTTGAACCGTCCGGCCGATCTTTATTATCCAATAGTCGAGAAGAACGTCAACGAACAAAAATACCCTCTAGTAAAGCGAACTTACGTCTCGCTGCAAGAAGGCACCTTCACCGGAGGAAACCTATTTTTGGTTGAACCTTGGATCATCGAACCGGTCGCCCCGAAGGTCAACGCTTTTATTGAAAACCGCAAGAACCCGATTCAACTGAGCCGCTTATTGGGACTCAGCTTCTTGGTAAAACTCTTGCTCAAGCTACTGACTATACCTGAACTGGAAAAAAAGATGGGCCAACTCTGGGGGGTCCGGGCGGTGGCAATTAACTGCCCAATGCCCGAAATCGGGATCGACGTCGACAAGCCTAACGATCTGCAGTTGGTCAGAGCGGCCCTGAAATAGCGGTGGAGGTAAGGTCTTGAACCGAAGCCAACGACTGGTCCTAATTAGTCAAGCATTGATGAACCGCCCGGGGACGCTATTTTCCCTGGGCTATTTTTGTGAGCGCCTGGGAGCGGCCAAATCAACTGTCAGTGAAGATCTTGATCTGGTTGGCGAGACCTTTGAATTACTGGGCCTGGGCCGGGTTGAGTCTTTTCCCGGTGCCGGGGGCGGGGTGACTTACTGGCCAGAGATGCCAGTGGCTGAGAGCGGGCAATTGTCAGAAGAACTCTGCCGCGTGCTGTCTGACCCTGGGCGGATCCTGCCTGGCGGGTTTCTCTATATGACCGACCTGATCTTTACTCCTGACTGGGCCCAGCGCTTTGGGCGGTTCTTCGCCTCGCGCTTCCGTGACACTGGGGCCGATTATGTGATTACGGTAGAGACCAAGGGCATTCCCCTGGCGCTAATGACGGCGCGCTTTTTGAACCAGCCCCTGGTCGTGATCCGGCGCGACGCCCGGGTGACCGAGGGTCCCTCCCTGAGCATTAGCTATCTAAGCGGCTCAACCGGGAGGATTCAGACGATGTCTCTCCCCCGGCGGGCGCTTCCTTCCGGGTCCAAGGTGCTATTGATTGATGACTTTATGAAGGCCGGGGGGACGGCCCGCGGGATGCTCGATCTGATGGCCGAGTTCGAGGCCCGGGTGGTCGGACTGGGGGTTTTGGTCGAGACGGCCGAGCCCTCCAAAAAGCTGGTTAAGGACCATGCCTCACTGGCGATCCTGGAATCGGTGGACGAA
Source organism: Bacillota bacterium (assembly GCA_041695105.1). Classification (GTDB taxonomy): domain Bacteria; phylum Bacillota; class Sulfobacillia; order JAMDAP01; family JAJYMS01; genus JBGFRN01. Next base: position 20,944 of record JBGFRN010000175.1, read on the forward strand.
AAGACGAAGACGGTAAAAATCGGCCCAGGAAAAAGGACCTGAAAAAATACCCCAAACAATCTTACACAATATAGGCAGGAATTCCCTTAAAAGTCTCGAATTCTCCTTCTTACCATCAATTGACAGAAATAGGAAGGGAAGAGAGACATGCAGATCACTGATGTTCGGGTGCGCAAGATCAACACAGACGGCCGGATGAAGGCGGTGGCGTCGGTCACGTTCGACAACCAATTTGTTGTCCATGAGGTGCGAGTGGTTGAAGGGCAGCACGGTCTCTTCGTCGCCATGCCCAGCCGCAAAATCCAGGAGGGCCAGTTCCGCGACATTGCTCACCCGATCGACGCTACGACTCGGGCCATGATTCAGGACGCCGTGGTCGGTCGTTATCGCGAGGTGGTCCAGGCCCCGCAGACCCAGCCCCCGGAAGAGGTTCAGTCGGCCTAGACGCCTGTTAACCATAGTAATATGGGGTAAATTTGAGCGACAAAAAACAGAACCAAGGGCTGGCTTTTATAGGGAGCGTACTTGTGCGCTCCTTTTATTGTTTTCTTGCGGGCGGAGGCTTTTTTCGAAATAAGTCGGGACCAATGCTTATGGCCAGCCCAGTCACCAGAAAGGTTATTGCGAATATCTGAACCTGATACTCATTGACATGACTGGAGGCCCAAACTCCCATTGCGCTCAGACCGAGCGCGAAGGCCAATGGCTTAAGGAGTCAGGTGATTCTGATCTTCGGAGGCTCAACCCGGTCCTTCATGAACCTTCCTCCTTTCGGCTTAACCCAAAAGTTGGGTTAGAACATTTCTCCGAAATGTTCCCTGGCTTGGGCCTTTTGGTTCCAATCCAAAGAGAAATAGCTAAGAGGACACCCGTAGCAATCAATATCGGCGTTCTAACCATACCGCCATAGTAGGCAGCCGAAGCCCCGAAAGCGCTCAGACCGAGCGCCACCGCAATCGGCGGCACCACTCAGCAGGCCGAGGCAAAAAAGGCGGTCACCAGCGAAGCCCCCAGCCACCGATTCTCCGCGGCCTGGTTCCTGTCTTCCATATATTTCAACCCCTTTTTGATTCAGACTTCTGGCGTCGGAAGCCAGCTATCTCGGTCAATTCCGCGATCCCTCAGAAATCTCTTGGCTGAGGCAATTATTGACCAAATTCCGCCGCGCCGATGTAAGCTGGCTTACGGAAAAACGATCAAAGGCGGGTCATGATTAAAACAACAAATCCCAAGGAGGTTATTAATCATGAACGCTCAATCCGAAAATGTCCACCGCGCCTCTGAATCGTGTCATTACTCCACCGGGTTCTCCAAACATCTCACCGCCGGCCTAGCTGCCAGCCTGGCCGGGGGCCTGGTCTTTGGCCTGATGATGCAGATGATGGGTATGATCCCGATGATCGCCGGACTGGCCGGCAGCCAATCGGTCGTCGTCGGGTGGATCATCCACCTGACCATCAGTGTCATTTTCGGGGCAACGTTCGCCGGGCTTCACGCCAGGGTGGGAATCCTTCGCGGCCATCCGGTCGCAGCCGGGGCGGTTTACGGTTTAGCTCTCTGGGGACTTTTCCCGGTCACCTTTATGCCGCTGATGATGGGCATGCCGGTAATGTGGAGCCTGCCGGGCCTGATCTCGACCGCTCCCAGCCTGATGGGCCATCTGATCTACGGCGTCGTCCTGGGACTGGTCTACCGCTCGCTGGCTCGATAGCCCATACCGAGAGTCAATCGCCCGATCACCCTGGCCGCGGTATTGATTCGTCCGGTTGCTAGATGGCTTTATTACCCACGAGTCAGGAACAGGTTTCGGCTGGGGAGCGGTCGAAATGTTCGGTTCGAGGTGAAATGCTTTGCTTGAATGGGCATCTCGTCGCTTCAAGCAAATGATCCGGCGCATTCCGATTCGTGGGAAACTGGCGCTGGGTTTTTTCCTGACGGCGTTAGTTCCCTTATTGGCGCTCGCCCTATTAGGGCTGACTGTAAGCAACCTGGTAATGAGGGATCAGCTAGTACAGAGGCTGCAGCATGAAGCCGCCGTACGCACCGGTCGCATGCAGGTAATCATGAAGAATCACCGCGATAATTTGACATACCTTACCCAATTGCCTTCTCTGGCACGGTTTGTGAACACCCAGGAACCCGAGGACCGGGAGCAGGTGGCCAGCCAGGTGGCGGCCGATTTCCTGGCCTTCTCCAAGGCGATCGGCTCGTATTACCAGATACGGTACCTCAGCCAACAGGGCCACGAGGTGATACGGGTTGATTTACAACCTGAAAACCGGGAGCCTGAGGTCATCCCCAAAGAAGGACTGCAATATAAGGGTGACCGCCCGTATTTCCGAGAGGCCATCGGGCTGGAGCCCGGGCGGCTGTATGTCTCACCTGTGGAGCTAAACCAGGAACAGGGCGCCCTGGAGTATCCCCTGACCCCGGTCTGGCGGTTGGCCTTGCCCGTGGCTGACGAGCGCCAGGTCAAGCGCGGGTTGGTTGTTTTAAACGTTTTTGCCCGTGATTTATTGGATATTCCACATACCGGCTCGCATCAAACGGGCACCGAAGTATTTGTCCTCAAACACGACGGCTCCTTTGTCTACCATCCGGATACGGGGAAAGTTTGGGGTGGGGCGAGCGACCTGAACACCGGGGAAAGCGTCTTTAGGGAGTACCCCGAGGCCGCCGGCCAACTGATGACAGCCTCGGCCGGAACGGTCCGACCCCGAGCGGACCGCCTGATTTCATTTCAAAGGTTGATCCCATTTCCCGAAAGCCCTTACTTTTTGGTCCTGGGTGTTACGGCCGAAAATAATTGGCTCCCGGGATTGTTCAGCCCGATGCAGCTAGGATTTCTGATTGTTTTGATCCTGGCAGCCCTGGTGAGCCGCTGGGCCGGTCTCCGCTTAGGACGTGCCTTGGTAGAGCCCATTGAGGACCTTCAGGTCGGTGTGGCCAAGCTGGGGGCCGGTGACCGGGGTTTTCGGGTACGGGTGGAATCGGGGGATGAAATCCAAAGACTGGGTGAGGAATTCAACCGGATGGCGGGCGAACTCCAGGAACTTTACGACGACTTGGAAGGCAAGGTGAATGAACGGACCCGGACCCTGGCCGAGCTAAACCAGAAATTGGGGGAGGCCAGCCGGCACAAATCGCTCTTTTTGGCCCGCACCTCGCACGAGCTGCGCACCCCGCTGACGTCCATCATCGGCTTTACTGAGCACCTGGC
>JBGFRN010000052.1:0-24035 GCA_041695105.1 Bacillota bacterium
TGGCATCACCGATGGTCAGCGCGGTGGGAATGGTCAGCAGCGGGAGGCCAAGGGCGTGCCGCACCGCATTATGGCCGGCCAGGCCGCCGGTAACAATGGCCTCGGTATGCCCCACCAGCGGACCGGCCTTCTCGCCTCCGCAAAACAAGTTATCGACGCCCCGCACCTTCAAATGATTGTCTCTTGGCGACATCGCCATATACCTCATCGAGTTCCCGATGCCCCCAGAATACGGATCTTCATACCTGGCGTTCTCAAACCCGGGGATCTGGCGCAGCTTGCTCAGGGGAAAATATGAGGCCATCAATTTGGCGTGGCCGGTGTCCAGCAAAATCAGGTACTCGGCAAATTCAGGCAGGGCATACTGCTGGCAGGCCTTGACGCCGAGGGAATCTTTCTTGCGCATCTCTTTTGGGATCGGAACCATGCAAACGCCTTTCTGGTTCAGTTCCCGGACCATCGGCTCGGCCAGCGACTCTTTGAAGAGCTTGCACGAGCCGCTCATGGCCCCAATCTGGCCAGCGGAGGTTCCACCCATATATTCCTTAACCCCGCACTTGGCGGCCAGGCTCACCCGCGGGCCGAAGGTCGGGCAGCGCAGGACGCACATGGCGCAACCGTTCCCGTATTTGCCGCAGTTGCCCTGCGGCCCGGCCGTTCCAGTCGTCTCAACAAAGACGTCGCCGTCGATATAATAAGCCTCACCGGCGTAAGGCTCGGCCTTAACCGCCGAAATACGGCCGTTCTCGCGCACTACATCGGTGGCCCGGGTCATCATCTTGATCTCGACCCCGGCCTCTAGAAGCACTTTTTTAACATCCGGTTCGATGGTCGCCACATCATAGAGCCAGGCGTGCCGGTGCCCTGGGAATTCGATATTAGTATGCCGGGCGTTGCGGTCACAGGCCTCGAACAGATCCCCGCCCCCGAGGGCGATGGCTTCCTCGGCCGCTGTGTAGCGCCCGTTATTGCGCATGATCCCGCCGACCAGACCGGTTCCGAGCAGGGCGTCGTTCCTTTCCAGGAGGATAGCCTCGGCCCCGGCCCTGGCCGCTGCCAAGGCGGCCGCGGTTCCAGCCCAGCCCCCACCCACTATCACAATCCGACTCATAGCCATCGTCTCCCGTCCGAGCTACTCATCAGTGATGAGCAATTATCATAATAACATAATTCGGTGCTAAACCTGGTTAATCCTTCAATTGTTTCTGTAAACTATCTAAGATGTTTTGGGTAATCGGTCTGATGCCGGTCTGAAAAACGTCGCAAACCGGGCCCTGAACCCTTGAGGCCACCGCCTGGCGCAGCTCCTGGGCGTCAACCCTGCCGGGATGGTAGACTGTGCCGTCGAACCTGGGGAAGAAGGGATTGACCGTGATCCCCCACAGGGGGTATTGGGTCATGACCCCGACCCTTCCTAACCTAGACAGCCGCTCCAGTGACTCGCCAACCTGCAGCGGGCTGCCGGCGACCGCCAGCTTGATCGGGTCGTGGAAGAGCACCTGCAAATCCGCGCCAGCCGCGCCGGCTCCGGTTCCACTGCCGCCAGCCGCGGGCTCCGGACGCTCGAACAGGCGCTCCAGGCGCTTGACCAGGCCCTCCAGACCGGCCGCGCCCAGTGCCCCGGTAATAGCTATTACGATTGGGCGCTCAGAAATGCGCTCAGAAATGCGCTCAGAAATTCGTGCCGCCTGAATCTCGCCAGCCACCTGCTCGGCCCCGCGATCAGAGAGCAGCGAGCCCACCTCAACCAAGCGGTGATGTCCCCCAGATGGCCGCGAAACCGCCGGCAGGGCAAAGTACGAAGCGATGACCGCGGTCTCTTCAGCCAGCCGCTCGATCTCGGCCGAGCGCGCCGCACCCGTGGCCAGGATGAGCCCATCGGCCTGGACCAGTGGGGCCAGCCGGCTCAAGGCCCCGTCGATCAAAACCACGCAGGCTCCGAGATCGCAGGCTCCGAGATCGCGCAACCCTTCCAAGACCTGCCTCAGACCGGAGGCCTTGCTTGGACCCGCCAGCACGCCCAGCCCGGGACGGGTGACCCGGGCCAGGAGGATCTCCCCCAGGGCCGATTCCACGCCCGTTCCCCTGATGACCTGCAGGCCGGCCGTTCCGGCCTCGATGGCGCCCCGGGCCACCGCCACCAGCATCCCGCGCGTCAGCGGCACTCGCGGCTTGGGCAGACCCGTGACCTGATCCAGCGCCTCCCCGTCGTATCCAGTCGAGGTCAGCGCCAGGCTGACCCCAGCCTCCTCCAGTTCGGCGGCCAAAGCGGTCAGAGCCGTCGTCTTGCCGGTATTTTTGGCCGTGCCGGCCAGGCCGGCCGCCAAGAAACCCTTCCAGCGGCGAGACAAACCTAAGCTCCCTCGGCTCCTTCGAGAACCAGGCCCTCTTCGGCCTTGGCCCTCATCACTTCTTCGCGGAGCTGGTTCCAGATCAGATGGAACTGCTCGGCAAAGCGCGGATCCTTGCGGATCTCGGTGATGTTCCTGGGGCGGGGAAGATCGACGTCGATGATCGCCTTGATCCGTCCGGGATGGGCGGTCATGATCGCCACCTGGTCGCCCAGGTTGAGGGCCTCGTCGATGCTGTGGGTAATGTAGATGACCGTCTTGCGATGAGACTCCCAGATCTTGACCAGCTCCTGCTGCAGCAGGATGCGGTTCTGCTCGTCCAAAGAGGCGAAGGGCTCGTCCATCAGCAAGATTTCAGGGTCGTTGGCGAAAGCGCGGGCGATCGAAACCCGCTGCTTCATGCCGCCGGAGAGCTGATGCGGGTAGGCGTCGGCAAACTTACTGAGCCCGACCATCTTGATGTACCGGTTGACGATCTCATCGCGCTTGGCCTTATCAACCCGGCGGATCATCAGCCCGTAGCCGATGTTGTTGCGAACCGTCATCCAAGGCAGCACCGAGTTCTCCTGAAAGATCATGTTGTTCAAGGGCTTATCCTTAGAGGTGCGGTTAATCGTAACCGAACCGGCCGTCTCATGCTCAAGGTCGGCCAAAATCCTCAGCAGGGTGGTCTTGCCACAGCCGCTGGGACCGACGATCACCAGGAACGAACCCTCGGGAATGGTCAGGTTGATGTTCTGCAGGGCCGTGACCTTACCTTTGCGGGTGTTGAACTGTTTCCACAGGCTATCGATAATAATCTTATTTTGCTGAGCCGCCACCTGGCTGTCCTCCTCCAAGTCCTTTGGGGACTAGTGCTTCCAAGGGATGATCAAGCGTTCTAATTCATCCAGGATCATGCTGAAAGCATAACCGAGGAAGGCCATGATCACGAGACCGACGTACATTTTCTCTAAGAAAAAGGTTCCGTAGCCGGTCCAGATCATGTAGCCGATGCCGCTCTTGGCTCCGATCATTTCAGCGGCCACGATCAGGAGCAGGGCCATGCCGAGGCCGAGCTTGAGGCCGGTGAAGATCAGCGGCAGAGCGCCGGGCAGGGCGATGGTCAGGTAGTAATCCTTGCGGCTGGCCCCGAAGTTCTTGGCCACGTCCATGTAGATCCTCGGGATGTTGACTACGCCGGCCACGGTGTTGATCAGGACGAGGAAGAAGACACCGATGGCGATGGTGGCGATCTTGGAAGCCTCGCCCAGCCCGAAGAACAGCATGATCAGCGGCAGCAGGGCCAGCTTGGGAATCGGATACAGGGCGGCCACCACCGGTTCGAGGGCGGCCCGGACAATTGGGAACAGACCCATGGTCAGGCCGATGATCAGGGCCGGAATGGTTCCGACCAGGAACCCGGCTCCGATGCGGAAGAGGCTGATCTTGAGGGCCTCGATCAGCTCGCCCGAGGCGGCCAGATCGGCAAAGGTGACGGCGATTTTGGTCGGGGGCGGGAAGAAGCGCGAGTCGAGCAGCGCCGCCCGGACCAGGAGCTCCCAGACCACGATCGCCACGAACGGGGAGACGATCGAGATGATCCGTTCCCGGCGGAGTTGGGCCGCCTTGGGATCGACCTTCTTTTCCTTGATTTCGAGGGTAGCGGCCTCTTTCACGGGCGTTTCCGGTCCAGCCACGGTGGCCACCTCACTGATCCCATTTTTCACTAGCTGATACCCCTTCCTGGTTAACGGAGCGCACCTTACATCTCAATTGAGCCGGGGCTTTCTGGGAGAGGGCCGGCGAGTCGACCCACCGGCCCCCCACTTCCATCCTCAGCTCAAACTGAGCCGGGCCGCTAGCTGAGCCGCTAGCCGGGCCGCTTTTACTTCTTGTAGTTGCCGAGCAGCTTGATGGCGAAATCGGCCAGCGAATGGTCGACCAGCTTGTTCATGTCGGCCTTGCCCTTGAAGTGGCCGTTATCGGTGTACCACTTCAGGTCGGCGGCGATTCCGTCCTTGTTGGCGTAGACATCGGGGTTGAGGCCGGTGACCTTAACCTTCTGCCAGAGTTCCTTGTCCTTGAGCTCGGTGTGCTTGACCATAATGTCGATGATTTCATCTTTCTTGATGCCCTTGACGAAGGCGTCATTATAATCGCGCACGCCCTTGGCGTAAGCGACCATAAAGCGCTTGGCGGCCTCGTTCTTCTCCTTAACGAACTGAGGGCTGGCCAGCATCACGGCGATCTGAGCCCCCGGGGCGAAATCGGTGGTGTCCTTCCAGCGGACGAACAGGCCGTCCTTCTCACCCTTGGTGATCAGGGGCTCAATGTGCATGCCGAGGTCGATGGCCTTCTTGCCGAGGGCGACGCTCATGTCGGAGGGACCCATGGTGACCAGCTCGACGTCTTTCAAGGTCAGGCCGCCCTTCTTCAGAGCCTTCTCGACGGTCAGCTCGTTCAGGGTTCCCTTGGAGAAGAGGCCGATCTTCTTGCCCTTCAGATCTTTGTAATCCTTAATGCTGCCGGCCAGATCCTTGCGGACGACCAAGCTGTAGTAAGAGGAACCGGGATTGTTGCTGCACTTGTCGCCGATGATATTGATGTCAAGACCGCGATCCTGGGCGTTGAAGAGAGCGACCGAGGTGATGCCGCCGGCAACGTCAATCTGGCCGGAAGCGATAGCCGGAAGCATGTCGCCGCTGGACTCGAACGGCTTGATGTCGACGTCCAGGCCCAGATCCTTAAAGTAACCCTTTTCCTTGGCGACGTAGAAACCGGCACCCGACGGCGAGCCGTCCTCAGCCACCCAGATCTTGACCGGCTTCTCAAGCGGTTTGAGGTCTTCGAGCTTGGTGATCTCCTTCGGGGCTTCCTTCTTCTCTTCCTGCTTGGCAGGCTGCTGGGGCTGGGGCTGCGAGCCGCCGCAGCCGACCAGGACCAGGCTAAGGGCGACGAACAGAACGGTTACCAAAACAAAGTTCTTGCGCAACACTCGATTAAACCCCCCATTAATTTAGATTTTGGTTTGACATAAGTTGCCTGCTACCCGCGATGGCCCAATTCTGACTTATTTTTGTGAAACACCACCTCTCAGGGAAGATTCTGTCTTTTCATCTTGAAGTCTTTCCCTGCTCATCCATGATGAGCGACGCACGTGACGCGGCCAGGAAATCACTTCAAAGCTGGTATCCAGTTCGAGCCCGAGAACCCAAAATCCTTTGTCAGATTAATGATTCGGACTGCCAAATCGTGTCCCTGCCATTGCGTCCGGGATAGGCGCCGTCTTCGGGGCTGCCCAGAAAGCCCCGGTACAAGCTCTCGATGAACCCGATCTCGGCCACCATCCTCAAGGTGGTTTCGATCTTGCGAGTAAGTTCTCCGGTTAAAATCTGGGCCGCCTCGGTCGGTTTGACACTGGTCTGACCGAAGAAACGGAAGGCATCCTTGACCGCCCGCAGGGTGTCGACCCGGGAACCGGAGATAATCGGGCCGCCCGAGTAGGCCTCGTCCGAAGAAGCAATGCTGATGGCCTCCACCTCGAGGGATGAGGCCAGGACGGCGTGCAGGGCGGTGGTGAGCGACGACTGCACCCGGTCCTCGGTATGGGTCATGAACCCGATCGGCGCGCCTGGCCAGATCGGGGCATCGATGATCGAGCGCAGGGTCATGATCTTGGCCAGGTTGTAGTCGACATAGTTGTCGGCCATCAACCCATGGATCATGGCCTCGGGCGAGTAGCAGAATAGCGGCTGCATCACCGGCCGGCCGCCGAGCACCCGCCCGATCTGCAGGCCGATCAGCATCCCGGCCAAGGCCTTGTAGGCCGGAACGCCGCAGAGTTCCTCGTTGGTAACGATATCGTAAGCCAGGCCGTATTCGGCCGCGTAGCGCATGGCTGCCAACCCGTCGACCCCGAGCCTAGCCGGGTCGGTGCCGCCGCCGAGCGACCCGTAGGCGATGTTGATCTTGGTCATGTGGGCCCCGGCCTCGCCGGCCAGGAGGACCGTCTCGGGAGTGTTCAGGCCGCGGTGGGCCCGAACCTGCCAGATCGTGGCCGGGCTCAGTGAAGACTTGATCTTGGCCAAGTTCTGCCAGGTGATGACCGTGCCGTCGCCTTCCTGGGAGAAGTAACCGTCGATCAGGCCTTCGGTCCGGGCACCCCAGGACGGGTCAAAGTGGACCACCCCGTCGGCACCCCAGGCCTCGCAAATCTTAATGTGGGCCACGTCCATTGACAGGCAGCCGGTGCCGTACTGGGCAAAGACATATGGCTTGCTGCGGGTGTGGCGGAGGGTCTGCCCCAGGGCAGCCGCTTCGCTCTGAGCCGCGTATTCGCTGATCGCCTGGAGTTCCTCACCCGCAAGCTCCCTGACCTTGGGCGGCAGGGTGCCGGTACGGTAAAACTCGGCGGCCGGGCCATTGCAGAGGCGGGCGTAGCGCCCGGTCAAGGTGGCACTCGGGCCCTGACGCAGTATTTCGCGGCGAACGGCGGCCCGTTCGACGGCCGGGGACGATTTGCCCTCGGCCCAGACCAAAAAGTCCCGGGCGATCTTATCAAGCAGGCGTCCAATTTCGCGGTGGCGGTATTCGTAAGTGAAGGAACTCCAGAAATCAGCCCGCTGCCTCAGCACCCGGCGGACCTGGGTCTTGTAGGTGCGCCCCTCGACGAAGGCAACGGCTTCCTCCGGGGTCGTGCCCGGGCCGAAACCGCCGTCAAAGCCGAGTTCGGCCGCCAATTCGGGGCGAATGGCCATCCCCCCGATTCCCAGCAGCACGCGATCGCGCAGCCCCGAGGCATCGGCCAGGTCGACGAAGCGAGCCGCCGCCTCGGCCGTTCCATAGCCCAAGGTCCGGCCGAGCAGGACGCAGTCGACCTGGTTCTCAAGAGCTGACTCGACAATCTCTTCGGGCGCCAGGTCGGGCTGGAGCAGGATCGTCTTGTGCCCGGCGTTTTCCAGGGCGCGGCGGATCATCTTGAGGCCGACATCATGGACAGGGTCGAGGGGAGCCAACAGTACCGTCTTCATAACTGCCCCTCCCGGGGGAACGGGTTGGACCTTCCGGGGCGCCGGAGGTAAGCCCTCCCTCGGACCCTGGCGCCCGGCCCTTCGTGCTGGATAAAAACGATGTCAATATCGGTTAAGCCGAGGTTAGCCAGCAGTTTCAACATCAGTTCCCTGGCCTCGGATTCGTCGCGGCAGAGGAAGAAGGTTTCTACATCGAGCCCGTCCATGATCCGGGACAGGGGATCTAGTTTCTGGTCCATCTGCCGTACACCTCCGTCCTTGATAGCTATCCGTAGCTCATCAACGATGAGTGGTCTTGGGGTTTGGTTAACTGGCCGGTTCACCGGCCGCGCCGGCCCCCTCCAGAGAGGTCTCTTTGACCGAATGGCTGTAGCGGGCGACGTCGAAGATGATGCCTTCAATGTGAGTCACCATCAGGGCCTCGGCCTGATCGGCGTCCTGAGCCTCCAGGGCCCGGACGATGGCCCGGTGGTCGGTAACCATTGAGCTCTTGACCTGGGCCCGGACGATTTCGACCGCCCGGGTGATTCGTTCGTCCTGGCGGATCAATTCAAGGGCGGCCTCAAGCACGGCGTTCCCGGCGATCTTGCCCAGGGCCCGGTGAAACTCGCGGTCATGCTTGGCGGCGGTCAGGCCCTGATCGATCAGCCGGGCCTGCTCGTCGATAATGGCGTGCAGCCGCCGGATTTCTTCGGAACCGGCGTTGCCGGCCGCCAGCCTGACAATCTCGCGTTCGATGGCCCGCCGGGCGACCATCACGTCAATCAATTCCTCTGGGCGCTCGATGGCCAGGGAACGGAGCAGCTCCTCGCCCGACTCGGCGCGCGATTTGGCCTGCCGCAGGGAGGTGAGCCTCCTCTGGCCCTCGGCGGACAGGCAGCGCCCCCGAAAGCCATCCTTGCCGGTTAAGCCCTTGTTGTCTAGATCCCTGAGCACGCGGCCGGCCGTGGCCTCGCTGACCAGTTGGCCATGCCGGCGGAGCCCCTCGGCCAGCGAGCCCGAACCAATGGGTTCCCTGGCCTCGGAGATAATCGACATAACCAGAAGTTCGAATTCTTCTTGCTCAGTGAGCAAATGATTCACCTCGGGGCCAGGTGGATTTGTCAGGCGATCAACCCGGCGTACCTGGATACGATCTCTATCAGGCTGACCAGGCCGCGCACGGCGTAGCGGGCGCGCTCCTCGATCAACTGGCCGTCTTCGTCGCAAGTTCCGAGGCCAGGCGAGATAAAGATGTTGGCGTCGTAGGCGATGGTCGGGATGATGCCCATCTGAGCGCACCCGGACTGCAGGATGTTCGATCCGGCGTACATATCTTCGATGCTGAAGATCGGAAGTCCTATCTGGCCGTCCTTCCAAGTGTCCTCATAATTGATTTCGACCGCGGTTGAGTTGTAGGACTTGCTGAACTTCAGGCCCTGGCGGATGATGGCCGGCAGTCTTTCGAACTCGCTGATCACGACGCCATAGAGATCGTCGACCGGCTTGGTCAGAATCTGCGGCTGGTCGCGCAAGATCTTCAGGGCCGCGACCTGGGTCAGCAGGGCTTCTTTGCCGGGGTCCTGAGTGACGTAGGCCGCCTTGCCGTAAGAGGCCAGGGTGCCCCAGCGGTCGCCGTGCATGCCCAGCGCCCGGCGGATGTTGGTCATGACGTCCTCCTTGCCGACGACCAGGCCGCTGGTGGCCGAACCGGTGGCCTTGTCCATGGAGTAGACCATGACGTCGGCCCCGATCTTGCGGGGGTCGGTCCCGACGAAGGGCAGGCCCCAGGCGTTGTCAACGATGTATGGGACGTTGAAACGCCGCGCGATCTCGCCGATGCGCTTCTGGAGCAGCGGGGAGCCATCGCCCGCCTTCTGGCCGTAGCCGTAGCCCGGGGTGTCGTAGCCGAGGGAGGTGAAGCCGGTCACGGTAGTCACATGGTCCTGGGCGATCTGCTCGATGCGCTTGGCCGAGGCGTCAGCGTCGACGCCGGAGAGCAGCGGGGTCGGGTAGTACTTGATGCCGTGGTTGGGGTAGTTGGCCCCTTCCAGCGGGACGATGATCGTATCCATGTTTTCCTGGCGCTTGCCGTAGAAGCCGAGCTCCCCGGCAGTGCTCCCGCGGTCGGCGAAAATGTCCTTGTACTTGGCCGGGAAAGGACGGCCGTAGCTGCCCTGATGGTGCAGGTGCTTCTCGTAAGGAGCGATGTAGCGAGTCCGGTAGTGGTCGCCGCGGCCCAGGTTGGGCGAGGTGCACAGAGCGTCAAAGCTGACCCAGAGGCCGGCCTCGCAGGTGTTGACCGGGCAGACATCCCACTCGTCGCCGTAGACATCCTTGACGGTTTCGCGGATCTGCTCGACCAGAACAGCCAGCGGGATAACCTCTTGGCCGCCCTTTTCGGCCGCGTGCATGATGTCGCGGCGCATCGGGGCCGGGCAGCCGGAGATGGCGCCGGTCAGGCCGAACTTGCCGCGCAGTTCCTTGGGGATGCCGATTTCATCGGCCGCCTTGCGGGCATCGGCATAGATGTTGGGGATGTTGGCCTGGAGGGCCTTGTACATCTGGAACTTGTACTTGAACTGAGACAATTTTGTTCCTCCTTATTTTGAGGGTCTTATTTTGCGGTCTTATTTCGCGGCGCTGGCAGCTAGGCTGGCCGCTATGCTGGCAGCTATGCTGGCAGCTATAACATTATCCGGTTTGATGCTAACCATGCCCGCTTCGAAGGCCTTGAGGTTGACTTCGAGCTTGCGCCCGGTGAAAATCTCGCGGATCGTGGCCTCGAGGTACTCCGGCGATACCGGCAGGCACCCGGAGCCGGCCAAAGCGCCGACCAGGACGATGTTCTGAGCCACGGCCTCGCCGGCCTGCTGGGCCAGCTCGGTGGCGGGGATCGGGTAGAGGTCGCGGCAGCGGCTGATCAGGGCCGCCTTGATCTCGTTGGCCGGGGGATAGACCCCGTCGCCCATCAGGACGGCCAGCGGGTAGACCGGGCGGAAGTTGACGATGATGGTGGTGTTTGGGCCGCTGTAGTCCCGCGCCACGCGCAGGGCCTCAACCGGTTCCATAGCCACAATGACGCCGGCGCGTCCCTTGGGGATGAGGGGCCCAGGTTGGCGGTAGCGGTCCAGGCGGATGTGGCTCATCACCGGGCCGCCCCGCTGCGACATGCCGAAAGTCTCGCCGACGGCCACCTTAAAGCCGGCTTTTTGGGCGGCCGTAGCCACCAACTGTGAGGCCAGAACGTTTCCTTGGCCGCCGACCCCGGCGATAATCAGACTGAACATCGCTAGACCACCGCCTTTAAGCTTTTTGCGATCTTAATGGCACCCGAGGGGCAAAGATCAACGCAGACGCCGCATTTGTTGCAGATGACCTCGTCGATCGTCGCCTTGCCGGCCTTGTCGTCCCAGATGTTTGCCGGGCAGGCCCAGACCCGGGTGCAGAACTTATTGCAGCCGCATTCGTCGCCGCGGCAAGCGTCTTGATCAACCCAGACCTTGTCACCCTTGCGGGTCGAGGCAACCTCAAGGGCGCAGGGCTGGCGCATGACGATCACCTTGACCGCCTCTTCCTGGAGGGAGTCGTAGATCGTCTGGACCGTGCCCTCGACGTCGAAAGGGTCGCAGACCTGAGCTGGGATGCCCAGGCCCCGGCAGAGGTCCTCGATGGCCATTTTCGGGGCGGGCAGGCCGGCGGCGCTCTTTCCGGCTCCGGGATGGGGCTGGTGGCCAGTCATGGCCGTGGTTCCGTTGTCGAGCACTATCAGCAAGAAGTTTGATTGATTATACTGGGCGTTGATCAGGGCCGGGATGGCGGCGTGGAAGAAGGTCGAATCGCCGACGATGCTAACCACCGGCTGGTCAAACCCGAAGCGTCCTAGCTGGCCGAAGCCTCCGGCCAGGCCGGGGCCGGCCCCCATGCAGTGCAGCGTCCGGAGCAGGTAGTACCCGGTGCGCCCGGTGCCCATGCAGTAGCAGCCGATGTCGCCGGTGACGAAGCCGTCGCGGCCATCCATCTCCAGTGCCGTCTTGACAGCCCAGAACGAGGCCCGGTGCGGGCAGCCCGAGCACAGGGCCAGGTCGCGAACCGGGGGCTGGAGGCCGGCATCGGAGGAAGCCGCCAATCCGACGGCCGGCAGTGACAGGCCGAAGGTGAGGTTCTCCTCCTGAATGCCGAGCAGCCGCTTGATGGCCCGCTCGGCCCGGTCGACGTCCATCTCCCCGATGCCCGGACCCTGGGGTCCGGCCACATCGCCGGAGCGCTGGCCGAGGAACTTCGGGTTGCGGAGCTTATTCAGATGGCGGGCGGCCAGGGCCAGGACACTCTCCTCGAGGAAGTCCGAGACCTCCTCCAGGATCAGCACCCGGCGGGCTGAGATCAGGTGGCTCAGCACCAGCTTTTCGGGCAGCGGGTGGGTGGTGGCCAACTTGAGCACGCCGGCCTGGCCGGCGACGTCCAGGCTCTCAATGGCGTCCTGAGCGTACATCCAGGCCGTGCCCGAAAGGATAATCAGGTTTTCGGCGTCAGCCGGACCGGTATACTCGTTGAAGGGACAGTTCTCGAAGTACTGGGCGGCCTGGGCGAGCTGCTGGTGCAGGCGTTTATGGTTGGAGGCCGAGCAGATGAAGCGGTCGCCCCTGGCAAAACGGGCTTGACGGCGGCGGTCCTTGATCTCGCCGGCCACGACATTGCCGCGCCCGTGGCAGATGCGGGTGACCGCCCGGACCATCACCACCTGCCCGATGGCCTCGGAGAGCTCAAAGGCCCAGACCAACATGTCCTTGGCATCCTGGTAGTCGCCCGGCTCGATCATGGGAATTTCAAACATCTTGGAAAACAGGCGGGTGTCCTGCTCGTTGATGCTGGAGTGGGAGGCCGGGTCGTCGGCCACCAGCATCACCAGACCGCCTTTGCAGCCAGATAGGGAGAGGCTCCCCAAGAAGTCCGAGACGACGTTCAGTCCGACCGACTTCATGATGCACAGGCTGCGCAGCCCGGCGAACGAGGCGGCGGCGGCGACTTCCATCGAAACCTTCTCGTTGGAGGACCATTCGGCGTAGTGGCCAAACTCACCCGAAAGCATGGCCAAGTTGGTCAGGATCTCCGAAGTCGGAGAGCCGGGGTAAGCGGCCGCGAACTGGAGGCCGGCCTCAAGCGCCCCGCGAATGCAGGCTTCGTTTCCGGACATAATCAGAGTTTCGCCCGGAGCGGCTTTGGCGTAACCTGGCAGATCTTTACCAGCCGCAGCCTTAGCGGGATATCTCACTGGCCGCCACCTCCACTCTTTTCTTCTTATTGGCAACGGCGTTGACCAGAAGCGGCAGGCGCTCGGCCGGGTATTCCATGATCTCGATGACCCCGGCCGCGACGGCCTTCTTGACCAGTTGCTCGCCGGCCTCGGTGCGGGCGATCAGGGTGTTGTATTCGTCAAGATGCTCGGTCGATCCGACCGAGATGTCGGCCAGTTCCGAGGTGACGTCGGGGCAGGAAAGGCAAGACTGTTTAATCAGAGGCCGGATCTCTTCCATGGGAATCGGGACCGGGATCGGCGCGGCCTCGGGCTGGAAGGCTACCCCAGCGGCACCGCTGGCTCCGGCTGCTTCGACGGTGCCGTGCGGCAATACGTAGAGCACTGGGCCAAGGTTCTTCGGAATATCGAACTTGACAATCTTCCGGCCGGCGGCGTATCTGGCGGCCAGCCGGTGGAAAGCCGGGTCAAGCGCCCAGAAGCAGAAGACCCCGATCACCAGGCCGATCTTAGAGGCCCCCAGGTCGCTGTGGTGCGGAGCTGAAGATTGCCACTGAGGCCCGCGCTCCTGCAGCCGGCGGGTGGCCGCCACCTGGCAGGGACGCCCGACGATTCCCAGCGAACGGTGCTCGCGGGCGGCTCGATGGAAGGCCATCAGGGTCGGGGCGGCTGTATACTTGGATCCGGCGCAGGCCAGCACCTCATCGCGGGTATGGGCCACGACCGGGCGCGGGTACTCCGATCCGCCTCCCCCGGTCAGCAGGGCGCCGTCGATCAGCCCCGACTCCAAAGCGAAGCAGGTCAGGGCCGAGGTCACCCCACCGTACTGCCCGCGGCGCTGGGCCTCGGCATCAGTCGCCCGGGCGTAGTGAATCGAGCGGTATGAGCCGAGCGGATCGCCCTTGGCCAGTTCCAGCCGGATCGGATCGATCTGCGGGCAGATCTTGAAACAATTGCCGTCGTCCAGCCCGCAAGGGTGGATCAGGACAGTGTGCTCGCGGATGTTCTTTAAATACGGGCAAAGCCCTACGCAGAGGCCGCAGCCGGAACAATGATCCCGCGAAAGCACCCGTTCGACCAGATCCTTCGAAGATCCGTAGTAGGCCTGCGTATTGGCCTGTAATGTAGCCTGTGATGCGGCCCGCGCCAAACTCATGACTCTTCCCCCCCTGAACCCCTCGCTGCAAGCTATGTTGCAGGCCATTATTGGTAAGTCCTCATCAACATCGGTTAGTCCTCATCATTGATGAGCGGTCTATGGGACAATTATAACGTCTATGTCCGGCGGGCACCAGCGGCCTCGATGGCCGGGGCAACCTCGGAGTCTGACCGGGCTTCCTTTCCCGGCGGCTGCGATGAATCGCCAGGTTCGGCCTCGTCCCAGTAGGTCGTAACGCCTTCAATAATGGCGTTAATGTGATGGACCATCGCCTCTTCGGCCAAGTTCGGGTCCCTGGTCTCCAAAGCGGTGACTATCTGCCAGTGATCCTCGACGACCGCCGCCTTGATCTTTTTGGCGATGTAGGCCGGGATCGGAACCTGTTGGGCTTCCTGGTGGATCAGCTCGGTGGTAGCGTCGAGCACCTTGTTTCCGGCAATGCGAGAGAGCATCCGGTGGAAGCGGAAGTCCCATTCGGCCGTCTCCGAGGCTGTCTGGGCTTGCGCGTAGAAAGTAACGATCTCCCTGATCCCCGCCAGTTCGCCGTCGCTAACCTTGATCGCGGCCAAGCGCGAGATCTCGCGCTCAATGGCCCGGCGAGCCACCAGCACCTGAACCAGTTGCTGCATGTCGCCAACCCTCAGGGCTTTGAGCAGTTCATGCCCCCGGAACAGCCGGGAGCGTTCCACCCGAAGCTCCTCCAGGTGCCGCAGGCCGGTCCCGGTCAAGGTCCGGCCGCGGTAACCGGTTTTTTCGGTATAACCCTTATGATCGAGGTCGCGGAGCAAGCGACCGGCGGTGGCCTCGCTGACGGGGCGCCCTTCTTGGCGCAACTGCTCGGATAGCCACCCCGAACCGACCGGCTCTTGCGCCCGGTTTAAAATCGAAAGGGTTTGAAATTCAAGGTCATCCACTTCTAAAGCCACGGTAACCTCCGACGCGGTGTATGATTTGCGTCTTGGGCGACACTTGGGCAGGCTTTCGAACCAGTGCCAGCGCCTAGCCCCCAGGCTGGCGGAAAATGATCCGGTCGCCCGGCTCAAGCCCAAGCTCGGCCCCGGTACGTTCCTGATTCCCTCCGACCACTACGTTGAGATGGTTGGGCAGATGGGTCTCGTCGTAACCGAGCAGCCGCCCGGCCCATTTTCCGGGAATCTCGACCTCGTCGCCGGCTACTAGCACGCCGCCCTGCTCCACCTCAAAGAAGGCGAGGTAGGCAATTGCTTCGACACGGCCCCCTGGTTTCGCCTGCTCAAGACTGAGGATCATCTCGTGGATCTCATGTTTTTTTACAGCCCTCGAGATCGGATCAATCAGTTCGAGTCCCCGGTCGGGAAAACGACCATCAAGCACCACCACGAGGCACCCGGTGACATCGGACTTCTTGGCGTAAGGATTGAAGCTGAATTTACCGGATGCGTATGGATCGGTAGGCATGATTTCTAAGCTCCTGTTGCGCCGTGGTCCTCGCGGGACGATCAAATTGGCTCCTCATCATTGATGAGCGATGATCTTTGAGGTTGGATTCGCTCAACCCCGACTATTTTCCTTCTGGCCGGAAGAAATTTTTTGGTTTTTTTCTAAAAGCCTAACTAGGCGGGCAATCACCCGCAGATGAGACTTGCGGCCGAAGTGCCACCCGCCGTCGAAGTGGGCAACCTTCCGGTTGAGCCCGGTCGGTCCCAGGCTGCGGTAAAGGGTCAGCCTGGCCACCCGGCCCTTGCCTTTGTACAAGCTGTGCGGGTCGAGGCCGTAGCTTACTGGGTCTCGAGTCAGTCTGACTTCAAAGCGATAATCCCCGAGCTGTCCGGAGTATAGGTTGGCACTGCCAAACATAGAATCACCTCCCGAGCAGGAGTTTTGACCGCCCGGAGGAATCCTAAACCTATGAACCACGAAATGATACAGGATATCGCTTTCATTATCTTTGGGGTAGTCGGGACCTTAATTCTGCCGGTGTTTCAACTGGTTGGCCGGGAAGGCCGCGGACCATCCGGCCGCCGGCGGGAGACCGAGAGGTGAAGATTCAGGCGTTGGCCGTTGGCCGAATTGGGTAGGAGCAGTGGTTAGGAGTAGCGGTTAGTGGTAGTTGGGTTCTCACTCAGATTTTTACGATAAATCGCAGGTGCTTGCGTTAAAATTTTGAGCGAGGATTTCCTATTGGGGGTCAAATCCACCTCTGGGGGTATTAAAACTCATCCCCGGGGGTATAAAAACTCAGTTTGTGACCCAGATTCGCCTGTTTTTGTGAACCCAGTTGGGCCTGACGCAAAATTTTAGTGCCCGAAGCCGGGTTTGCTGTAAAAATATTGCGTGAGCCCGTGAAGGGCAATAAATAGAGCTACCGGTGCAATAGGGCAACCAGAACTAAGACAGCAAGAACACGCACAAAATCACCTCGTTCAAGCGAAAAGCCGCCTACTGCGTGGTTATAGTAACCAGGTAGAGAACTGGATCCCAGTCCACCCTACCCCCAAAGCTTCGCTGACAAAACGCAGGGGCACGAAGGTCCGGTCGAAGTAAATCTTGGCCGGGACATCCAGGGCAATCGCCTGGCCGTTAACGGTGACATCTACCTGATCAATGGCCAGCTTGATCACCTTCCCGGGCTGGGTGATGGTGACGACCCGGTTGATTCCATCCCAATCAACCTTGGCCCCAAGGGCCTCGCTCACAAACCGGACCGGGATCAATGTCCGGTTTTGAACGATCCCAGGCTGGGCGTCGGGGAAGCAGATGGATTTCCCGTTTAGACGAACCCCCGAGATGCCCTTCGCTCCCGGGATATATTTGTCCTGCGGGGGATCGCAGTACTTAGCATCTTCTTCCGGGCCGAATATGGTGCCGGGTATACCCTCCACACGGTCGGCCGAGGCGGCCGTGGTCAGGGAGAGCATTATCAGTAGGACAACAACCAGGCAGGCACCCGTTCTGCGAAGGTCTCTCACTTTTACCACCTTAACGATCTCAATATCCTAGAGTTTATTTCCCGGTTGTGCCGCCCAATTTTTGACGCAACGAGATCTTAATGTCTGGGCGACCTCTAACCGATACGTGGATGGTCGATTCAGTCCGATAGTGCCCGGATCAGCCTCTCAATTTCCCCAGGCAACAGCCTCAGTGCTTCGTCAGCGCCAGAGACCACGGTAATCTTTTGCTTGGCAAATGCGTCGCGGAGGGTTTCAGTCCCTACTAAGAGCGCCCGGGAAGATATTATTCTGGCTTCCCCACGGTAAAGCTTCCCAAGTCTGCGGAATTTGTCCTCGGCCTGGTTGGTGTAAAGAATCGCCTCGCGTTGGGTATTGCCGTAGAGGACCCCGTGGCCAGCGGCCCGCCCTATAAGTGATCCAACACTTTGGAGTCGTTTTTCACGGTCCATGAGTCCGAGCCTCCGTGATTACTCAATAGCTTTGGCAACATATTATCCCCGGCGTTTTTTTCGTAGCTTTCGAGCGCCGCTCGGGACTCGGCTAAGAGGCTAAGAACAACAGCCCGCAGCCTCGTGGTGTCGATTTGGAGCGCTCGAATATTTTCTAGCGGCACGCCTATCTCTGACGCCAGGTTAGGCCACTGGACTTCCCGTGCAGCGGCCGGAACGTTCGTAATGGCCGCCCTTATGGTCATCAACCGCCGCAAAACTCGAAGGAAGTCCAACACCTGCAACTGGAGATCGTCTTCGTCTTCGGCAACCCGGAGTTGCAGCTCAGTGTCGGAGAGGTAGTCATCCACCCCTTGCCAGGCGAGAGGGAGAGAATCGTCAAACCATGACCAATCGCCGCGGCGGATGCCGGACGTGAAGGCCACCCTCCACTCAGGAGACATGACGTGTGAATAATGGGCTCCGCGCCGGGTTGTTAGCTTGAGGTCAACCGGAAATCCAAGCGCCTGCTGAAGTCTTCCCGCTACCTCCGATACTTCCGAATTCGATCTCACGGATTGCACAACCGCGATCACGTCCAGATCGCTGTCGGGGCCAGCTCCCCCAGCCACCCGGGAGCCGTACCACAGGGTCGCTATGGGGTGCAGGACCGGTTCTAAGAGGCTTTCAGCTTGGTTGACTATATACAGAACCACGGTTTAGCACCCCTTTCAACGCTTGGTATACGCTCCTTGGGATGGCCCGCCTGGACGGCAGTTGGGGTCCTGTACCGGGCCGGATCCCAGGCTACGAGACGCCTTTGAGTTTCTCGCAGCCGTGAGGCCTCGGGGTCAATTCCAAGTCCTTTATGTCTGCAAGAAGTCGTTCATTCTTCAACCCGTTGTATCAACTCATCCAGCGAGAAAGGTTTACCCCAAAGTAGTTATGAACCAAAATACCGAATGACGGCCTCCTACGTTTTTTTGTCGGCCAGAAAGTCGTTCCGGCTCATGCCGCTGGTGAAATCCTGGATCCACCTGGTTGCATCGAGTATGTGCTGAACGTAGACGTTATCGTCACGCTCGGACATACTGCACCTCCCGGCTCGATAGAATCCGATCTCTCAAGAATGGACTTAAACCCGCTTTTTCAACCAGGTCTACCTCTCTCCCCAAGAGCAAAGCGAGCTCGTCTTGTATCTGGATCAAATCAAACAACGAAACAGCAGTTTCGGGTTCAAACTCAATAAGCACATCCACGTCGCTCTGGGGGCGAAAATCCTCACGAAGAACCGAACCAAACAAAGAAAGCTCCCTGATCCCGTGCTTCCGGCAAAACTCTGCCACGATTTCGGGGGCAAGGGGAGTGTTTGATAGGTTTTTCCTTTCTTGGTCCACGTCCTGGCCCCTCCTTTTCAAGGCTGATTCTCCAGCGTTGGCAGACTCACACCGAGAGAAGCAATCATCGGGGCCGGTCCGGTTGGGCTCGGGGAATCTTCAAAGTACAGTTCCAGAGCTTCCTTGAGATTGGCCAGGGCCTCCTCAATGGTTTGGCCCTGGCTTGTTACTTCAACGTCCAAACACCTGGCTACCCACCATTTTCCCTCTTGGGTCAGCGCCGCAAGAAAACGCAAGATGCCCACTCCCTCATGGCCAGGTTTTTACACAAGTTTCGTTACCGGATCCCCAGTGTCCTCTTGCACAGTATTCCTGATTTCGGACAAGGCTCCGCCTTCAACCCTCTTTTTTCTCAGCCCTACTTCATTTGGGTTTCTGCACCCGCCCACCGTTGGCATGATATTCGGCGGAGATTTGAGCGTAAACGGCCTCATAAACAAGGGCGCTTTTCTCTAAAGCCGCGTGATCGTCCGGGCTCAGCAGGCGTATGCCCCGGCAGATGAGGTCGAGTCCCCCGGCGGCCGGCTCCAAAAGCGCCTCCTGAATGGTGTCGGCCTCGTCAATGATTCGAGCCATCCTGTCCAGGACGGGATCCTTGAGCCGGAATTCCTTCAGCATCGTATGAAAGGTACAGTGTCCTCGCCGGTGAGACAGGCGGGCCCCGGGTATATCGAAGGGTTCAAATCCATCCGGCAGCGGCCTTTGGTCGGGCGTGACGAAAGCAAATTCCGCCTCTGGATCAATGAAACGCCTAATCAGCCAGCCGCAGGCCATCCTATCGACCCCAATGTTTACCCATGTTACCCATTTCATCAGCGCCATCTCCTCTGGCAGATAACAATTCCTCTTTGACTTGACGGCCAAATGCCGAACCAAAAAAATCCAAGGCCGCGACTTTTTGATACCTAAGAGAAAGATCGGTCAGATCGGCGGTCCCGCGTTTCAACTCTCTCAAAACTTCAGAATAGGCTTCGTTGGCCTGCGCCTCAAACTGTTTAATCAAGGCCTGCTCACCTTCGACCGAGATCAGGCGTGATTCCCACAGGTTGGCTTCCCCTCCCATTTCGACGATCTCGGCGGCCAGCCATTGGAAATGCTCCCAGGTTCGGGGATTAGCCGGAAGCACCCAGGCCGAGTTCTGGTGCAAGATAGCCCCCAGGCGTTTAATCTTCCGCCATATGTAAACACGGCGGGAAGTAGGCTTCGGCGGCAAGCTGTAAAAAAGCAGGAGCCAAGAATACACGACGTACCTCCCGGCCCGGAGGCCACCTCACACCTTACATTTTAACCAAAAATCCAGCCACACGGCAGTCCAAAAAACAGAGGCGTTTGCGGGTGCCCCTTTCGAAGACTCCCGCAAACGCCTAACTAGATTCTAAGTCGACACAAGGGCACCCATAGGGGCTACTTCCCTAACGCTCTGGACGCCTCACTGAGCAAGGCATCGGCCTCGTCGAGCCAGCTTACAGCCTTACTATAGTTATGGAAGCCCTGGCTGCCGTCCATAATTAGGGTGTCAACCCGGGCAGCCGCCCGATCAACCTTGGCCTGGATTTCCGCCGATGGGCGTGACGCCAGCAACCCTCGAACCATGGCCAAATTGGTGTTGGCCTTCTCTATACGCCCGCGAATCTCAGCCTGCCTGGTTTTCAGCATGGTATCCTGAGCTGCGGTATCCAGTTTTAGTGTGGCTTTCCCATCTGAGCCATGGCATTGGTCGCAGGAGGACCGCTGCCCGTATTCAGTAGTATACTGCGGTTTGGACACCATGAAGGTGTGTGAGGTGACATCCCAATGAGTCTTGGGATTGGCAAGAGTTGGATTGGTGCGCCACCCGATCTTGGGCATGTGGCAATCGACGCAAGTCACGCCGACTTGGGCCATCGGGCTGCCCGCGAAAACCTCGTAGTTAGGCAACGCGGCCAGGCCTTTTTGGTTATGGCAGTTAGCGCAAATTTGCGCCGGCGACACCCGTAGTTGCCGGCCCACCTGTTCTCCGTGGAAAGTATGGCAAGTCAGGCAAGACATGTCGGTTTTCCAAAAATGCTTGCTCTTGGTGAAGTCCTGCCACTGCTGGCGGTTGCGTCTGGCCCAGTTGCTCGGCCAGAAGTACTTGTTCCTCTCGGGATCCATTTCGTCATATGACCAGAAGGACGCCCGTTTTGACATATCAACGTCGCCGGGCAAGAATCCAACCTGAAAAGCCAAGTCCTTTTCTTTCTTATTCGTGTTGCGGCCGTGGCATTGGGCGCACATCTGATCCTGCTGGAGCGCGGTCAGGTCTTTGATTCCATGAACGATTGTCCCAGCCGCTCCCTCGGTTTGAACGTGCTTACTACCCGGGCCATGGCAGCGCTCACAGCCAATGCCAAGCTCAAGCGATGTTCCCTTCCACTTCTTGCTCTCTTTGTCAAAACTCACCTGGTAGCCGGTTTCGTGGCATCCGCGACACTTGGCGTCAGCCGTGCGGCCCTTTTTGAGTTCGTTCGGACGGCGTGGCCTGCCGTCAGACGTCCCGTCGTCAACAAACCATTCATCGGCCCTGAACCCGGAGGCCAGCCATGACTTATCGGCCACCGACCAGCGCATCGGAGCCGGGTACATCTGATCACCGACCTTGACATCGAAGTGCTGATCCCAATTGCCGCCCAGGACTTCAATTACTTCATAGGTTTGATTGTTGGATTCATTATCTTTATCTATCAGAGTATAGTTGTAGCGACCATCCCGGTTCTCGAGACGAAGCGAAACCGTAATTGGTTTCCCGGGTTGCCCGTCCGGTTTCTCAACCTTGAGATTCTTGTATTCGAGCGTTACGTTGTTGAAATCGGCGACAATTATGTCAGGTGAAGCTGGACGGGCCATTTTGGCGTGCCAGGTTTTCTGCCACTCGTCGTATTGCTTCTCGTGGCAAGACTGGCAGCTCTTTGACCCGACGTACTTGGAGTCCTTGAAAAACTCCTGACCGCTAGCAATAACGGCCTGCGGTTTTCCCAATGGAAGTTGGTAGACGCTGAACGTTACCTTGGTTTCCTCGGCGGATCCCGAGGTCGGTTTGGGGGCTTGAGCTTTGGAACAGCCTAGGGTAACCATTACGGCCAGGATTACCAAAAGCGCCGCCCGAGCAAACCGCTGGGTACAGATCCTCATGTTTTCCCTCCTTGTTTGGTCCGGCTTAAAGACCGGCCTGATTAATAAGTGATTAATAAGTAACGACGGTTACATTATACGCCATTGTGAAATGATGCGCAATGAGTAATACAGTGGCTACGGAAAATTTGCGCGAGACCAAGGGGACAAAAGCGCCCCAGTCGTTGAGCCCCAGTCGTTTCAGCTTTTGCCAGGCTTGCACCCACCCCGGGTAGCGATGGAGAAGGTCAGGGCGGTCAGGAGCAGCAGGCCAGCCACCACCAGGAAGGTCGCTTGGTAGCCGTAGTGGTCGATAATTAACCCGGCCGCCAGCGGCCCGGCGGCGTGACCCACATCGTAAAGAGTGCCCTGGACACCCATGGCGGCACCGTAGTTGCGCTGCTGGCTGAGATCGGCCACCAGGGCAGTGGTGGATGAATCAACCACGGCCTGGCCAAGGCCATAGACACCAAACAACAGGATCAGCCACGGCAGTTGCTCCAGCCAGGGAACCGCCACCAGGGCGGCGGCGATGACCACGAGACCCAACAGAATGAGCGGTCGCCGGCCCATCCGGTCGGAAAGCCGCCCAAGTAATGGACGGGCTACTAGTGCGGCCACGACTTGCACTGACCAGAGGAGGCCCACTTGCCGGGAATCCAGCCCGATGGCCAGCCCGTAAAAGGGCAAAAACAGCTCCAGGGCGCCGTTAGCAAAGTAGGCCATGGAATCCGCGCCGCTGGCGGCGAGCACCCGGGCGTCACCGGCCACCTCTCGCAGTCCCCGGACCATGCGAGCCAGGGCGAGCTGCACCGCGCCGCCCTCCCTGGCAGCGGCATCCCGGGCGGCAGCATCCCTGGCAGCGGCCTGCCCCATAACCGGAAGGAGCCACAGGACCACTGCGGCAAAAGCTGCGACCCCGAGGAGTCCTGCTACTAGGAAGGTAGCGTAAAAATGGTATCCTCCGAACTCGGCCTCGCCGGTGCCAAACCCGGAATAAAGCACGAAACCGCCCAGGGCCGGACCTAACAGCTTGCCAGCGCTCACGGCTGAGGTGAACCAGGCCATGGCCTCGCCGCGGTTTTGCCGGAATAAGTCCGCCACCGTGGCCGCAGCCACCGGCCCGAAAATGGCCGTGGCAAGACCGTGCAGGAAACGAAGCGCAAGCAATTGGCCGAAGTTAGTGACAGCGAGATAGATAAAAGGCGGCACGGCAAAGACCAGCATGGCTAAGAACAAGGCGGCCCGGCGCCCCAGCGCGTCGGAGAGGGCTCCGGCCGGTGCCTTTAAGAAAATGCCCGTGATGGTCGAAGCCGAAACCACCAGACCGGCCCAGAAGGGGGATACGCCCAAGACCTCGGCATAGTAAGGCAGGACTGGCGTGCGGGCCATGGCATACCCGGTTAAGGCCAGGAAACCGACACTACAGAGCGCGAGAAATGGAGGGGTGAATCTCATCAGGCTCCCTTTTCGTCCTCAGCCTTGACGGTCTCTTTGGGGATGTCAAAGCCCACGTGCTTATGGGTGGCACTGAGGGAAAGTGCCACCGCCAGCTCGGACCGGATCAGCCCCAACTTGCGAGCGGCGGTGGCCAACCGGGTTTGGCAGCGGCAATCGATGCCCAGGAGTGCGCTGAGCTTGGCCGCGGAGCCGATGGCGATGCCCAGGTCGACCGCCCGGATAGGGCACTGAGGGCCGGCGAACTCGAAACGTTCCTCGTTTTGCGAGAGAGCGTAGATTTCCCGGCGGGCGACCAGGAACTCGGCACAAGTGGCGTAGCCACAGGCGCCGCAATCATAGTTGGGCGGGTAGGCCCCATCGAGTCCGATAAAGAGGGCGGCATCTAACTTACCCGCCGTTCTGGCGTCGCGTTCCCAGTAGTCGTCCTTTGGTTTCTGCGCAGTGCCCCATTGGCGCATCCAGCCAGCCAAAGCCTGCAGCGTTGCCTGGTCGTTGACGATCACCGTTTCCAGGAATGGGGGCGCTCCCTTGTTAAACAGGCGGCCACCCGACTTGGGCGCGGTGACCGCGGTGGCAGCCATCTGTTTAGCCACGTCCTGGATGACCTCCTGGCGGAAATCCTCCCAGCCGAACGGGCGGGGCTGTGGTATTGTCAAGCGAATGCCTCCTCTTTCTACCTTTTTTATACCTTTGCGATGAATGCAACACCGGCTACATTGTAACCACCGTTACATTTTGCCGTCAAGAGTCACGTGAGTTAGTGCCAAGGGAGGTCAAGGAGGTAATGACACATGCCGGGTGGGCATGAGGGCCGACCCTATAGGCCGGTTGGCTAGACTCAGCCACCCGCCAACCAGTATGCCAGGCCGCCGTCACAATGTAAAAGAAAAAACCGCTCTCCCTCCGTCACGGAAGGTGAGCGGCGACATTTGAGC
>JBGFRN010000169.1:0-4312 GCA_041695105.1 Bacillota bacterium
GTGGGGAGCCAAGGGCATGGCTGAACATGGGAATACCTACCGTCAAATTCTGGCACATTACTACCGCGGCACAACCTTGGCTCAAACACCCCTCTACGCGGCGGCTGGCAGTCGATAGATTCGGAGGCTCGATGGATCCCAGAGAATTTGATTTTGATCTGCCTCCGGAACTGATTGCCCAACAACCGGTCAGCCCCAGGGACCATTCCCGGTTGATGGTCGTTGACCGGGCCAGAAACAGGGTCGAACACCGCCAGTTCAAGAACCTGCCCGAGTACTTGCGCCCTGGCGACTGCCTGGTGCTGAATGATACTCGGGTTTTGCCTGCCCGGCTGATTGGGCGTAAGCAGAACGGGACAGCTCAGGCCGAGGTGCTTTTGCTCAAGCCATTGGGGGGCGATTGCTGGGAGGTGCTTTGCCGTCCGGGTCGCCGCTTGCGGCCGGGAACGGAAGTCGTCTTCGGACAGGGGGAGTTGTCCTGCCGGCTGGGACCGGAGCTGGGCGAGGGTGTCAGGGAGGCCGTTTTCCAATATCGGGGAGACTTTCAGGCCTTGCTTGAAGAGCTCGGCCGGATGCCCCTGCCCCCATACATCACGGCCGATTTGGCCGACCAGGAGAGCTACCAGACCGTTTACTCGCGCCAGCCCGGGTCAGCGGCCGCCCCGACCGCCGGGCTGCACTTCACCCCCCGGCTGCTGGATGAAATCAGGGAACTCGGGGTTTCGGTCGAGTTTTTGACCCTGCACGTTGGGCTGGGAACTTTCCGCCCCGTCCAGACTGAGCGGGTGGAAGACCACCGCATGCACTCCGAGTTCTACTGCCTGGCCGCCGAGACCGCCGAACGAATCAACCGGGCCCGCCAGGCCGGTGGGCGCCTGATCGCTGTGGGAACAACGGTTACCCGCACACTTGAAACGGTTGCCCGTGCGGACGGCAGCCTCGGGCCGGGGTCAGGTTGGACCGGCATATTTATCTACCCGGGGTATCGTTTCAAGACGGTCGACGTTCTGACGACCAACTTTCACCTTCCGCGCTCGACCCTGCTGATGCTGGTTTCGGCCTTTGCCGGGCGGGAGCGAGTGCTGGAGGCCTACCGGTTGGCCGTCGAAAGGCGGTACCGCTTCTTCAGTTTCGGCGACGCTATGCTGGTACTGTGACAGGAGGTTCTTGTTTGCCCTTGAAGTTTGAAGTCACCGCCCGCTGCGGTAAGGCCAGGCTGGGGCGGGCCAGCACCCCCCACGGGGAGTTCGAAACCCCGGTTTTTATGCCGGTCGGCACCCAGGCGACGGTCAAAACGGTAACTCCTGACGAACTGGAGGATGTCGGGGCCCGGATCATTCTTTCGAATACATACCATTTGTACCTGAGGCCCGGCCACGAACTGGTGGCCCAGGCCGGGGGCCTGCATCAGTTTATGGGGTGGTCGCGTCCGATCCTCACCGACAGTGGTGGATATCAGGTCTTTTCGTTGGCCGGGCTCAGGACGATCGATGATGACGGGGTGACCTTCAAGTCTCACCTTGATGGTTCAACCCACGTCTTTACCCCGGAAAAGGCGATCGAGATTCAGAACGCTCTTGGCGCCGATATTGTCATGGCTCTTGATGAATGCTCGCCCTACCCTTGCGATTGGAAAACGGCCAAAGCCGGCGTTGAAAGGACTTCCCGATGGGCCGAACGCTGCCTGGCCGCGCACCGTCGGGGCGATCAGGCGCTTTTCGGGATTGTTCAAGGAAGTACTTATTCAGATTTGCGTTTGATCTCGGCTGCGGAGCTTGTCAAGTGTAAATTTCCCGGTTATGCTATAGGTGGTCTTTCGGTGGGCGAACCACTGCATATTTTATTACAAGTTTTGGACGAGACCGTTCCCGTGCTTCCTGAGGACCGGCCTCGTTACTTGATGGGTGTGGGGTCCCCGGACTACCTCGTTGAGGGTGTGTTTCGGGGCATTGATATGTTTGACTGTGTATTGCCAACCCGAGCCGCCCGTCACGGGACCGCCTACACCGCCATCGGCCGGATGAACCTGAGAAACGCCCAGTATGCACGCGACTTCGGCCCGCTTGAGGCCGGGTGCGATTGTTATACCTGCCAAAACTTTACCCGGGCTTACCTCCGCCACCTCTATAAGGCTGAAGAGTTATTGGTGCTGCGGTTGGTGACCATTCACAACCTGCGGTACCTGTCACGCCTGATGGAAGATCTCCGCAGGGCGATCCGAGAGGATCGCCTTGATGACTTCCGTGCGGACTTTTTTGCAAAGACTCTGAAAAAGAAAATGGAGGGGTAGTTAGAATGCAGAGCGTAACTCAAATGCTGCCATTAATAGTCTTGTTCGTGGCCATGTATTTCTTGATGATTCGCCCGCAGCAGAAGCAGGCCAAGGAGCGCAAGGCCATGCTTGAGGCCTTGAAGAAGGGCGACCGGGTGGTCACTATCGGCGGGATGCACGGTGTGATCGAGGAGATCGACGAGACTACGGCGGTCCTTAAAGTGGCCGACGGGGTCAAGGTGAAATTTAACCGGACTGCGGTAGGAATGGTTCAAAAGTAGAACCTAGGCTACAAAAGCGGAGCAGGGAGAGTGAGCAACCGTTGGTCGAAGCAACCAAGAAAAAGGCCGTGCCCGAGATTGTCGTCAACGCAGCCTGGTGTAAGAAGTGCGGGATCTGCATCGCCTATTGCCCGACGAAGGTCTTCGAGCCGGCCAAAGACGGGCTGCCGATCGTAGTCAGGCAGGATGAGTGCACCTGGTGTGAGTTATGTGAACTCAGGTGCCCGGATTTCGCTATTATTCTCAGAGGTGAAAAAGATGGCGCAAACAAAGAATAGAACGGTCCTCATGCAGGGCAATGAGGCCTGCGCCGAAGGTGCCATTTACGCGGGTCTTAAGTTTTTTGCCGGATACCCGATCACCCCGTCGTCTGAGGTCGCGGAGGTCCTGGCCGAGCGTCTTCCCCAGGTTGGTGGCACCTTCATTCAGATGGAGGACGAAATCGCTTCGATGGGCGCCATCGTCGGCGGCTCCCTGACCGGGGCCAAGTCAATGACCGCCACCAGCGGCCCGGGCTTCTCCCTAAAGCAAGAAAACCTGGGCTACGCCGCCTTGACCGAGGTTCCCTGTGTCATCGTCAACGTCGCGCGGATGGGTCCGAGCACCGGGCTTCCGACCTCCCCGGCTCAGGGAGACGTGATGCAAGTCAAGTGGGGCACCCACGGGGACCATCCGATCGTATGCGTGGTTCCTCAATCGGTCAGTGAATGCTTCGCCCTGACGGTCGAAGCCTTTAACATCTCAGAAGAGCTTCGGGTTCCGGTTATAGTTCTGACCGACGAGGTCATCGGTCACATGCGAGAAAAGATTACCCTTCCTGAGCCGGGCGAGATTCCGGTAATTGATCGCAAGAAGCCGGAGGCGGGTCTGAAGAAGTACAACCCCTACTCCGTGGCCAGCGGTGATATACCCCCGATGGCGGCTTACGGCGACGGTTACCACTTCCACGTCACCGGCCTTTTTCATGATGAGACCGGTTTCCCGACCGGCAAGCCGGCCGAGTGCGATAAGCTGGTTCGCCGCCTGATGAACAAAATTGATCGCCGGATTGATCGCCTGACTATGGTCGAGGAGATCATGATGGATGATGCCGAGGTCGTTGTCTTTGCTTACGGCTGCTCGGCCCGTTCCGCCCTCCGAGCCGTCCGGGAGGCCCGGGCCGCCGGGATCAAGGCCGGCCTGATCCGCCCCAAGATCATGTGGCCCTTCCCCGAGCGTGGCATCCGGGCCGCCGCGGCCAGGGCCCGTACTTTTGTCGTCCCTGAACTTAGCTACGGCCAGATCATCTACGAGGTCGAGCGCTGCGCCGCCGGCCAGGCGGCCGTTCGCGGGGTCAACCGGGTTGACGGCGAGATCATCACCCCGGCCGAGATCCTGGCAGCTATTAAGGAGGGTTAATCGGTGTCTGGTATTGCCCAACAAGCCGAACGCGACAGCTTTGTGTTCGATTATCTCCGTGATGACAAGATGCCCCATATTTGGTGCCCGGGCTGCGGGCACGGCATCGTGTTGCAGTCGGCCGTCCGCGCCATCCATAAGCTGGGCCTCAATCCCGACAAGGTGGTTATTGTCTCTGGCATCGGCTGCTCGTCGCGCGCCCCCGGGTATATGGACTTTAATACGTTGCATACCACCCACCGCCGTGCCCTGCCCTTCGCCACCGGAGTCAAGCTGGCCCGCCCGGAACTCGAAGTAATTGTACTTACTGGCGACGGCGACGCCGCGGCCATCGGCGGCAACCACCTGATTCACGCCGCCC
>JBGFRN010000263.1:0-4311 GCA_041695105.1 Bacillota bacterium
CGCCTGGTCGGAGCGCAACCGCAGCCCGCTCGTCCGCATCCCGGCCCGCCGGGGTATCGGCACCCGGCTTGAGCTGCGCAGCCCCGACCCATCCTGCAATCCCTACCTGGCCATGGCCGTGACTCTGGCCGCCGGGCTCGACGGCATCAAGCGCAAGATCCTGCCGCCCGCCCCGGTTAACCGTAACATCTACCGGATGACCACGGCCGAACTGGCCGAGCTGGGCATTGTCAGCCTGCCGGGCAGCCTGGAGGAAGCGATGGTTGAGCTGATGGAGAGCGAGGTCATTCGGAACGCCCTGGGGGAGCATACCCTGAACCACTTCCTAGAGGCCAAGCAGATCGAGTGGGACGTCTACCGCAGCCAGGTTCACGGGTGGGAAATCGAGCAGTACCTGAACATGTTCTAAGCGGGGGGCGCGGCTGCCCGGCCGCTTGACGCCTTTGAATACTCTGTCTGGAGTGAGCCGGAATCGCCGACCTTTATAGGTATATCGATTCAAGCCTAACCGCCCAGCTCGGGCTGCTCGAGCGTCTGGTAAACCTTGACTCCGGCAGCGACGACAAGCCGGGGGTCGACGCCGTGGGTAAGATCATGGCCCGGGAGCTGGAGTCCCTCGGTCTAGAGGTCGAGACGCTTCCCCAGGCGGTCTGTGGTGATCATATCGTCGCCCGGAAGCCGGGACGAATCACAAGCGGGCCAGCCGGCCAAGCCAGGCCGGTGCTGCTGATCGGGCACCTCGATACCGTTTTTCCCCGAGGAACGGCCGCGGCCCGGCCCTTCCGGGTGGAAGGGGGTAAGGCCTTTGGTCCAGGCGTGCTCGACATGAAGGGCGGGCTGACGGGCATCGTCTTTGCTCTCAAGGCCTTGCGGTCCGAGGCACCGGATGCCTGGTCGACGCTTGGCCTGACCGTGCTTCTCAACTCCGACGAGGAGATTGGGTCGCCCACCTCAATGGAAGTGATCGAGCGAGAGGCGGTCGGGGCCGGGGGGGCCTGCGTTTTGGAGCCCGCCCGGGCGGCAGGGGAATATATCACTCGCCGCAAAGGGGTCGGGACGTTCACCCTGTCGGTCGAGGGGAGGGCGGCTCACGCCGGGGTTCAGCCCGAGCTGGGCGCTAGCGCCATCTTAGAATTGGCCCGAAAGATCGAGGCGCTGCACTCCCTGAACGATCCCGTCACCGGGCTGACCGTTAACGTCGGGGTGATCCGTGGCGGCGAGCGGCCCAATGTGGTGGCCCCCTGGGCCGAGTGCCAGATCGACGTCCGGGCGGTTGACCGGGCGATGATGGAACGGGTTGAGGCCGATCTCCGGCGTCTTGCGGATGGGGTCAGCCTGCCCGGAACCAGAGCCGTCCTGAGCGGGGGCTTCGTCCACAGCCCGATGGAGTTCACCCCCGATGCGGTCCGGCTGTTCGATTTGCTCAGGCGAGCGGCATCGGAGATTGGATTTGAGGCCAAAGGGGTGGCAACCGGGGGCGGGTCGGACGGCAATACGGCCTCACAGTTTACCCCGACCCTGGACGGGATGGGGCCGAAAGGTAACTATGCCCACAGCCCGGACGAATTCCTCGAGGTTGACTCGCTCCCGGAGCGGACCAAGGCTTTGGCCCGCTTCCTGGAGTTGTTGGTATTCGAGAAATAGGCCTATGGCCATGATCAGGATGAGGAGGTCGGGGCCGGTGGTCGAAATCCGCCCGGCGGCGAGCCATGCCGAGCTGCACGCCTGCGTAGATCTGCAGGAGAAGGTCTGGGGGATTCAGCCGAGAGATGTGGTGCCTTTCCACCAACTGCTGGTCGCCCACACCTGGGGCGGGCAAGTGATCGTCGCGGTTGAGGATGGAGAGGTCACCGGTTTCAGCTATGGCTTTGCCGGGAGGCAGTACGGGCGTCCGGCCTTGCTGTCGCACATGCTGGGAGTGGTTCCGAGCTGCCGGGGGCGGGATCTCGGGGCCGGCCTGAAGCTGGCTCAGGGCCGCTGGGCCCTGGAGAACGGCTACGACCTGGTCACCTGGACCTTCGACCCGCTCGAAGCGGTCAACGCCAACCTCAACCTCGGGCGACTCGGGGGCGTTGCCCGCCGCTATCTGATCAACCACTACGGGGAGATGCCCGACCGGATCAACCGGGGATTGCCGACCGACCGGCTTCTGGTGGAGTGGCACCTGAGGCGGCCGGCGGCGGCCGCCGCCCTGCGGGGAGAGGCCCCGCCGCATCCAGAGCCACCTCATCCAAAGCCGCCGCACATCGAGAACCCGCGGCGGTGTTTCATTCCCATGAACTTTCAGCAACTGAAGGAGACCGACCCTGAAGCGGCCCTCGGCTGGCGTCTCAGAGTGCGGGATGAGCTGGTGGGGGCCCTCAATGAGGGCTACACCATTACCGGATTTAAGATCGACGGGGGTGGCGGGGCTTACCGGCTGACCCGGGAGAGCTTTGACGTGGCGGGAGTGATTTGAGGAGGCGGGGTGATTTGAGCCATGAGTTTGCGGATCGAGGGCGTTGAGCTGACCCTGATCGAGCTACCGAACCGGGAGCCGTTCGCCACCAGTTTCGGGGTCATGGACGTCCGCCGCCTCATCTTGGTCAGGGTGCTGGCCGAGGGCGTTTGGGGTTGGGGCGAGGCCTCTCCCCTGAACGATCCCCTTTACAACTACGAGACCGTTGAGACGGCCTGGCACATCCTGCGTGACTACGCCGTCCCGCTGGTTCTGGGCCAGGTGATCGACCATCCTAGCCAGGTTCGCGACCTCTACGGGGCCATTCGGGGCCACAACTTCGCCAAATCAGGCCTCGAGAACGCCGTCTGGGACGCCTATGCCCGCGCCCGGGGCCTGCCGCTGGCCCGCCTACTTGGCGGGGTCAAGGACCGGATCGAGGTCGGGGTCAGCGTCGGGATCCAGAAGACCCCTGACGAACTGGTCGGGACGGTCGAGGGATACGTCAAGGCTGGGTACAAACGGATCAAGATCAAGATCAAACCGGGCCGGGATCTGGAGGATCTCCGGGCGGTGCGCCGCGCCTTTCCCGATGTCCCTCTGATGGCCGACGCCAACAGCGCCTACACCCTGGGCGAGCTGGACACCTTCCGGGCACTCGACGATCTGAATCTGATGATGTACGAGCAGCCGCTGGCCTGGGACGATATTATCGACCACGCCAAGCTTCAGGCCGCCGTCCGGACTCCGGTCTGTCTGGACGAGAGCGTCCATTCGGCCGGAGACGCCCGCAAGGCCCTGGAACTGGGCGCCTGCCGGGTCATCAACATTAAGGTCGGGCGGGTCGGGGGGCATCAGGGGGCCAAGGAAATCCACGATCTGATGCTCTCGCGGGGACTGCCGGTCTGGTGCGGGGGGATGTTCGAATCGGGGGTCGGTCGGGCCCACAACATTCACCTGACCGCCCTGCCCGGGTTCACCCTGCCCGGGGACACCTCGGCCTCGGACCGCTATTACCACGAGGACATTGTTGACCAGCCGGCCGTCCTCAACCCCGACGGCACGCTGAGCGTGCCCGGCCGCACGGGGATCGGGGTTGAGGTGTTGCCGGAGCGGCTGAAGAAATATACCTTGCGCTCCCACGCGGCCCGGGCCGGTCCCCGGCCGCTTACCGCCGGGAGACGGTAACCAACGTAGGAGGGAACTTGCGTGGGTAAACAAGACGCCAGGGTTGATGCGGCAGTGGGCGCGGGGACGGTGTTGATCGCGGGAGTCGCCACCCCGATCGGAACCTTCCGCGCCGTCCTGACCCCGCTGGGTCTGGCCCGGCTGGCCTTCCCTTCGGAGCCGCCGGACGAGTGCGACCTCGGTACCGACCGGCACCCTGGGGTCGGCGTGCTTCACCAACTCCTTGACGAACTCTAGCGTTGCATTCCGGCCGCCGGGGACTCGAATCAACACCAGGAAAGCGGATCGCCCCAAGAAATGTGGGTCTTGCACGTGAGACATGGCAACGGGACCGCCCTCGCGCCCGATCGGGATCCAATCGCCGAAGGCGTCGAACAGACCAGAGGGAAGAAACGCCGGGCCACCGTATCCACCTGAGTGGCTCGTCGGAAATTTCCCGGCGGCCACTGCTACCGCGTAGTTGTTCGGGAGCAATCGGATTTCGTCGCTCGTCATCGCCAGCTTGCGAATAGCCTTGGCAAGGCGCACTTGCAGACCGAGGCGCTGTTGTGGATAGGTATCGGAACGGACCGTCAACCAGTCGAATACTGCCCACAGATCGCGTTGCAACATGGCTCGCTTGACCGGGTTCTGGATCAGCTGTTCGCCGGAAGTCGACAGGAACTCATCCAGTAATTCGAGCGCTT
>JBGFRN010000255.1:0-23601 GCA_041695105.1 Bacillota bacterium
CGGGGGCATTAAATGCCCCCGTCCTTGCGGATCCGGTAGAAATGAACCCCAATGAAGAAAACCAGAACGGCCGGGAGAACGACGGTATGCAGGACGTAAAAGCGGAGCAGGGCATTTTGATCGATGTTCTTGCCTCCGAGGAGAAGCCAACTAATGTCAGCACCGATCACCGGGACATATTCGGCCAGCTTGGTGCCGACCTGAACCCCCCAGTAGGCGAGCTGATCCCAGGGGAGCAGGTAACCGGTATACGAAAGTAAGGTGGTGACCAAAAGCAGAATAATGCCGACCACCCAGTTCATCTCGCGCGGGGGCTTATAAGAACCAGTAATAAAGACGCGGCACATATGGAAGAAGACGGCGAAAACCATGGCGTGAGCCGCCCACCGGTGCAGGTTGCGCATGAACCGACCAAAAGTGACCACATAGCGCAGGTCGATCATATCCTGATAAGCCCGGTGGGTCGACGGCACATAGTAGAACATCAACATGATCCCAGTCAGCGTCAGTATGATAAAGGTAGCTAGACTGATTCCGCCCAGGCACCAGGTATACCAGAATTTCGGAGCGTGCTTCTTGACCTTAACCGGAAACATGTGGAGGCTAAAGTCGTTGGTCAAAAGCAGCGCCTGATCCTTTGGGTTGTCGGGCCAGCCGTGCCGGAAAAGCGCCCGGCCAAACTGGCTGTTGGCCATGGCGGACATAATTTCTTTGAGCTTGGACATCCCTT
Organism: Bacillota bacterium; assembly: GCA_041695105.1. Lineage (GTDB taxonomy): Bacteria > Bacillota > Sulfobacillia > JAMDAP01 > JAJYMS01 > JBGFRN01. The sequence goes on from JBGFRN010000255.1 coordinate 731, forward strand.
GGCCTCCTTAGACCTTCATCTTGGTCCCAGCAGGGACTTTTTTCTCGGTGTCGATCACAAGCTGGCCGTCCGCGGACAATTGGACCTCAAGCCAGTCCAGCCCCCTGGGAGCCGGACCTGAGATGACCTTGCCATCGGGAGCAAAGTAGCTGCCGTGGCAGGGGCATTGATACTGGCTGGCATCGGGCATCCAGCGCACCGTGCATCCCAAGTGGGTGCAGATAGCCGAAACGACGTAGTAGGTGCCGCCCTCGCGCCAGATAAAAACCTTCTTGTTATCGATGAAGGTCATTCCGTCCTTCATTTGCTCGGCCACCCCGGCCTTGAAGGAGGTCGAGGGTTCGAAAGTAACATTAGGCCACATAAAACGGGCCAACGAGCCCAATACCCCGGCAAAGAACAGGGAAGTTGAACCCCAGCCGATCAAAGCCAGGAAATTGCGGCGGGATACGCCAGCCGGGGGCGGGGTTGAGGGCTCGGGATTATTACTGGCTGGGGCCTGGCCGCCAAGTCTCTTCAGCAATTGGATCACCTCTTTCAGTCAGGCAGATTTAAACCAATTCCTCCATACGCATGGCGGCGGTTGGGCAACGCTTGGCGCAAATACCGCAGCGGATGCACAGGTCCTCGTCTTTAAGCATCAGGCTGCCCTCTAGTTCAAGTTGGCCAGCCAGGTAGGAATCAGCCGCGTCAATCCCGAGTTCCTCGGCGATGAACCGCGCCGCCCTTTGATCTGGGACGGCGGCCTGGAGATCAACCAGCCGCAGGCACCCCATCGGGCAGGCATCGATGCAGCCGCCGCAAAGGACGCAGGTCTCGGAGTCGACGGCCGGGTTGAGGTTGCACTGCAGGCAGCGCCGGGCCTCGTTCATGGCCTGCTCCTCGGTCAGCCCGGTTTCAACCTCGAGCATCCCCCCGCGCTCACTGACATCGATCATTGGCATTTTGGCGCGCTCAAGCCCGAGGTAATTGTCGTGGGGCCGGTACCATTCGCGTTCGACCCGCTGGTGTTCCCTCTCGCTCTGGCGGACGTTCTGGCCCTTGGAGAGGTAAGAATCGATGTAGCGGGCGGCCCGGCGGCCGGCGGCAATGGCGTCGACGATCAGGCGCGGGCCGTGACCGGCGTCGCCGGCCAGGAAGACGCCCGGAGCCGTGGTCTGGCAGGTCTCAAGGTCGACCTGAACAGTTCCCCTGGGGGTCACCGTGACTCCGTCGCCCTCTTTGATTAGGGACCAGTCGGACATCTGACCAATGGCCAGAATGACATTGTCGCATTCGATAGTCTCTTCACTGCCCTTGACTAACTGCGGGTTAAAGCGACGCTGCTCATCGAAGACCGAGGCACAGTCTAAGGTCTCCAGCCCGATGACCCGCCCCTTCTCGCCTATTACTCGCTGCGGGCCCTTTGAACAGTGGAGGATGACTCCTTCGTGCTCGGCCTCTTCAATCTCGTAGTCATGGGCCGGCATCTCGTGGCGAGCCTCAAGGCAGGCCAGGTGGACCTCCTCAGCTCCGACCCGGAGGGCGCTGCGGGCCACGTCAATAGCCACGTTACCCCCGCCGATAACCAGAACCCGGCGGCCCAGGTTCACCCGGCGGCCGAGGTTGACATCGCGAAGAAAGTCAACCCCCTTGAGTACCCCGGAAAGGTCGGAGCCAGGGATGGGAAGCGGGCGGCTCAACATGCACCCTACCGCCAGCAATACGGCTTCAAAGCCCTGGTCCTTCAGTTCCTGGATCGAACGGACCGGGGCGTTGAGCTTGAGCTCGACGCCCAGGTTGGTGACGGCGGCGACGTCGCGTTGGACAACATCTTTGGGCAGGCGGTAGGGCGGAAGGCCGACCGAAAGCATGCCGCCGGCCACCGGAAGGGTCTCAAAAACGGTGACCCGGTAACCCCAGAGGGCGAGGTCATGGGCGGCCGATAGGCCGGCCGGACCGGCCCCGACCACGGCTACCTTGGGGCCAATGCCGCGTACCGGGTCGTCAAATAATGGCTCGGGGGTGCGGTGATCGGTGGCGAAGCGCTTGAGGGCACAGATCGCCACCGGTTCGTCGATCAGGCCGCGACGGCACTTGTCCTCGCAAGGATGGGCGCAGACGCGGGCGCAGACATTAACGAACGGGTTAGGCTCCCGGGCCAGAGCAAAGGCCTCCTGGAACCGGCCCTCGGCGATTAGCCTGATATAACCGCGCGCATCGGTATGAATCGGGCAGGTGCACTGGCAGCGAACGTTATCCTGCAGCCACTTGTCGTCCATCACCCGGATGGGGTAACGCTGTTCCATGAGTTACCCTCCTAAATCTTCAGCTTGGTCAGCCGCACGCCGACCGCCTTGAAGTCGAAAGGCCCATTGTTTAACAGGTTGGCGCCCGATTCGGGCTCCTTGCGCCCCTCGGTGCCGCCGTCCTGGTCGGACGTGGTGCCGTAGTGCATCTGTAGGAAAACGGTGCCGGGGAGAACCCGGTCGGTGATCCAGATTTTGGTCGAAACCTTCCCGAACTTAGAGGCCAGCTCGACCCAGTCCCCGTCGGCCAAACCCCGGGCGGCGGCGTCAGCCGAACAGATCTCCAAAAGGGACCGCGGCATGGCGAAGTGGATCTCGGCCACCTTTCCGGTGCGAGTGCGGGTGTTGAACTGCTCATAGACGCGGCCGGTGGTCATCTGCAGCGGGAAATCCTTGTCGGTTCCCTCAAAGCTGCCGGGACCCTCGGCCCGGATCAAGTTGGGCCGGAAAGCCAAGCCGATTCGCTGGGCGTAAAATTTCCCGTCGGCACCGAGGCGCTGGGTGCCTGGATCAGTCTCAGCCCGGCATGGCCACTGAATGCCCAGAGCGCTCTTCAGGCGCGGGTAGGTGACACCGAACTGATCGAAGGTGGTTCCCCGTGTGATCGTTATCCATTCTTTCCAAATGTCCTCCGGGGAGTTGTAGGCGAACCGGTCGCCCACCCCGAGTTTTCCGGCCAAAAGCTTGACAATCTGCCAATCGGCCTTGGCCTCGCCTGGCGGTTCGACCGCCTTTTCCAGCAACTGTATCCGGCGCTCGGAATTGGTGAAACAGCCCTCGCTCTCGCCCCAGCTAAGGGCGGCCGGCAACAAGACATCGGCGTAGGCGGTGGTTTCGGTCTGGAACGGGTCGACCACAACCACAAACGGTTTCCTTAGGGCGTTGCGGGTGCGGGGGACATTGGGGAGGCTGGTAATCGGATTGGCGCCCCAGATAACCAGGGCCTTGAGGACGCCCTGGCCGGCATTCTCTACCATATCCCAAAGGGTCAGGCCCGATTTGTCCGGAATTTTATCGAGCGGGACGCGCCAGTTGTCTGATAGAAACTGCCGGTCGCCAGTATTGCCGAGCTCCCGGCCCGCCGGCAGCCCCCAAGGGAAGAAACCGACCTCGCGGACGCCCATGGCGTTGGAGATGCCGGACAAGGCCAGGACGCCGGCCCCCCGCCGGCCGAGATGGCCGGTCAGAAGATTGAGGTTGTTCAAGGCTATAGCCTTAGCGGCCCCGCCGGGGGTATTGGTGATGCCGGCCTCGTAGATCGAGGTGGCGGCTTTGGCCCGGGCAAATGCGCGGGCGGCCTCGCGAATGGCGGTGGCCGGAACGCCGGTGGCGGCTTCAGCGGACTCAGGGGTGAACTTTCCGACGAAGCTCTTGAAGTCAGCGAAACCGTTGACATAACGATCAATATAGGCCTGGTTCTGAAGCCCCTCGCTGATGATGACGTTAGCCATAGCGTGAATGACAGCCAGATCCCCGCCCAGGCGGCGCGGCCGCAGGTGAATGTCGGCGGCGGCGGCCGTCGAGCATTTGCGGGGGTCAACCATGATGACGGTGCACTTGTTCCGGATCCGGTTGTCGGCCAAACGGTAGAACAGGCTGGGATGATTGTCGGCGAGGTTGGAGCCGGCAATCAGGAAGCAGTCGGCCACGTCGAGGTCCTCGAAGCAGCCGGGGGTTCCGTCCGAGCCGAAGCTGGCCTTGAGGGCCTCCATGGTCGGACCGTTCGACATTCGGGCGGTTGAATCAAGGTTATTGGAGCCGAAAGCCGCCCGGGCGAGCTTGCTCAGGGCGTAGATGGCCTGAGTGTGGATCTGGCCGCCGGCCACAAAGCCCACCCCGTTCGGGCCGGAGGCGGCTGCCCCGGACAGGCCCTTGGCCACAAAGTTAAGGGCCTCTTCCCAGGAAACCGCCTCAAGCCCGGTGTTGGTGCCCTTGGTGGTCGGATCCTTGCGGATCATCGGCTTGACGGTACGGAACTTGGCGCCCAGGACCTTGGGCAGGGTCATGCCCTTGACACAGAGGCGGCCGTAGTTGACCGGTGAGTTCGGAACTCCCTTGACGGCCACGACCTTGCCGCCCTTGACGCCGATATGCATCGGGTCGCCATTGGCGCAGTAACTGCAAACAGATCGGACCCATTTATCAACTTCGGAATCCTGCAAGGTCATTCCGGTGGCCTGTTCGACCTTGCGGCCTCCAGCCCCGGAAGTCGGAATAAGCTTGCCGCAACCCAACGCCCCCGCGGCGGAAGCAGCGCTCAGGGCTTTAAGAAAGGATCGTCTCGAGAATTTCATGTCCTGGCCACCTCCTCTACTGCGGGCCCTCGCCGAGCCACTGTTTCTTCCAGAGATCCCCGGTTTGGAATAGCTTCTGGCGAGCCGAGCGCTCCGAGTGGCAGGCAAGGCAGGCCTGGACCATCTTCTCGCGGTCGCGGGTCTCGGTCACGTTATGGTTCGGCACCCGGTCGTTGCGGGTCGCCGTGGCCTCGTCGGCGTGAACATTAGACTTTGGCATATGGCAGGTGACACAATTGGCGGCGCTTCCCTCACCCAGAGTTCGGTAGATAACGCCCATCTTGGACTGCGGGTAGAGCTGAACGTGCTCTTTGTCCAAATGGCAAGTGGTACAGATAACGGCGCTCTTGGCGACCGCCAGCGAGAAGGTATGCATCGGGTGGCACGACTTACACGACGGAGCCTTGTAGTTTTTGCCCACGTCGTGCTTGGAGGCCCTGTAGTCGGCCACCTCTTGAGCGTGGCACGAACGGCAGCGCTCCGGGGTGGGCTGGCGCACGAAGTCCTGGTCGTGAGTGCCGTGGCAGACAAAGCACTTCACGTTGAAGTAGCCGTGCTTGGATTCAGCCCAGTCCTTGACGATTTTCGGAGTCTGGATCACGTGGCAGTCCAGGCAGAGGAAACGCTGTTCAACCGATTCGTACTGGCGCCCCACGGTGCTCACCTGGACATTGGTGAATTGGGGCACCTGGGTTCCGAAGGTGGTGCTGGTCGGCTGCTTTTCGGCGGCTGGCGGCGGGGCCGACGTCTGCGCGATTTTTAAGGCATCAGTGCGGGCTTTTGAACACCCGGAGACCGCCAGGGTCAGAACCAGAACCAACAGAACCATTAACCAAGGTTTCTTGAACATTACTTTGAGCATTACCTGTGGACTCTCTCCTTCCGGGGAAGAACACGAGGCTAATAACTAGAGGGTAATAACTTAGAAGGCATTCCGAGCATGCGGCACTCGTTTAGGACTATGGCACCGAGCGCACGGGTTGTCGTTGCGAACGTTGCCCAGAGCGAGCCGGCCGCCTTCGGCCGTGCGCCCCTGCTGCATCAGCCAGGCATACTTTTCTCCCGGCCCGTGACAGGCTTCACAAGCCACCCCCTCTTCGTTATATTTTTTGGTTGCCGGATTATAGCCAGTGGTGTGACACGGGAGACAGCTCTCATTGTTCGGAAGGTCACGAATCCGATCAAATGTCCTGGCCATCTTCCCGTTACGCCACGTCTCCACGTGGTTTCGGTGCAAATTGCTGTGACAGGCGAGGCACTTGCGCGAGCCGATATACTTACGACCCTCCCGGCCGAGGGCCTCGGCCCAAAGTTTGAGGTCTTCTTCAACCAGCCCGACGGCTCCGAAGGCCTTGGCCCGCGCCAAGAGAGCGTCTTTGAAACGCTCCAGGCCGGCCAGCTCCATCGGCGGCGTCGACCAGGAGGCATCTCCCTGGTATTTCAGGCCGAAGGCCCGCTCCATCTCGGTGCGGGCCTGGGGCAGCAGCCCCTGGGTGATTAGGACCCGGGCGTTGGCCCAGTGGCGTTCTTGGAGCTGCCAGGACTGAAAGATCCGTACGGCGTCAACAACGGCGTAGCCGGCCACCGCCAAGGCCAAGACCGTGGTAAGGGTAATGAAGGTAAAACGCTCGGCGCGGCTCCAGTTCTCCATCCACTTGCGCAAACGGAGCTCCCCCCCTTACTCTTTACCCTTAGCTTCTGGCTCGCGGGTGAGCCAGAAGAGCAGGGCAGGCAAAGCCAGGATGTGAAGCCAGTAAAAACGGAACAAAGCGCCCTCGCTTAGAGTGCCGGCGAAACCGAAAAGACCCAGGGATGAAACCACCTTGGCATAAGACGGCTGGTCCCATGGGAGAAGGTAGCCGGTGAGATACAGTGCCAGGACCAGAAAAATCAAAAATAGACCCCTGGTTAACGAACGAACAAACTCGGCCCCATTAGCGGCGTTTCGATAAAGTGTAGCATAAAAATTGGCCAAGAACCATATTACTACAACAAGCGCCAAATATTTATGCAGACCCCGAACCAATCGTCCAAGAAAAATACTGTTTTGAATTCGAGAAACGCTCTCGTAGGCTGAGAGAGGGTGGGGCAAGTAATAAAAACTCAAAAAGAGGCCGGTCAGAGCCATTAAAACCAAAAGATACCAGGTTGTCTTTTGTGGGTCTTGAGTCAATGGACTCATCCCCTTCTCATGCAACTCGTTAAATCATAACTTCGTTGCCGGTTCTTCCACCTTATTAACCATCCGCGATCCCGGCTTGTCAAGAGTGAAAGATGAACTCAAACATTAAACCGGAAGCTGATAATGTCCCCGTCTTGAACTACGTAGTCCTTCCCCTCCAGGCGGAAGTATCCCTTTTCCCTGGCCTTAAGCATTGAACCGGCCTCAAAGAGATCCCTGAAGGCCACCGTCTCTGCTCGAATGAACCCGCGCTCGATGTCCGAGTGGATCTTCCCGGCCGCCTCCTTGGCCCGCAGTCCCTTTTTGACGGTCCAAGCCCGGACCTCATCCTCGCCGGCGGTGAGGAACGAGATTAGACCAAGGTAATCGTAGGTGGCCTTGGCCAGGCGCTCAATTCCGGTCTCCGAGAGGCCAAGGTCGTCAAGGAAGGCCTGGCGGTCATCCCCGGGCAGTTCAGCGATCTCCATCTCGACCCGCGCGGCGACCTCGATCACGGTGAAGCCTTTTTTAGTGGCCAGGGCCTTGAGGGCAGCTTTGCCTGGGTAGTCACCGGCCTTGAACTGGCGCTCGTCAGCATTGACGACGACGATCATCGGCTTTTCGGTCAAGAAGGCATAATTGCGCAGGGGAAGGCGTTCCTCATCGGTCAGATCAAGGAGATGAAGGGGTGTCCCCTGCTCCAGAGCTTCCTGGCACTTTTTCAAAACGGCCAGTTCGGCGTCCTGTTCCTTTTTCCGCTTCCCGGACTCCAGACGGTTGATACGGTTCTCCAGAACCCCGAGGTCGGCAAAGAGCAGTTCGAGACTGACGGTCTCAAGATCGCGGGCCGGATCGATCGATTCCTCAACGTGGAGAACGCCAGGGTTTTTGAAGACGCGCAAGACGTAAACCAGGGCGTCGACGTCACGGATGGCGGCTAGGAAGCTGTTACCGGCCCCCTTGCCTTCGCTGGCACCGCCCACCAGGCCAGGCACTTCGGTGAACTCGATCTGGGCGTAAGTCACCTTGCGCGGGTTGTACATTTTGGCCAAATAGGCAATCCGCTTGTCGGGAATTTTGGCCATGCCAACCCTGGCTTCAGCCTTGCCCGACATGAAACCGGCCGTCTCGACCTTGGCCGAGGTCAGCAAATTGAAAAGGGTGGTCTTCCCCACCATTGGGAGCCCAACCAGGCCACAACGCAACAAATATACCCCTCCTTACACCAATGAACGAGGTAATATTATACCAGAGACCGTTCTGAGTGAAATAGTCCTAAAATGCTATTGCCTCTACCCATGCCAGTATCCATAGTGATATTACAATGGGCCATTATCTGAGAAACGTCACAATTTCTAAGAGACCGCTCTTACTCGCGATTATCGTCGCGGCGGGCGTGTCCTCGGTCGTTTTCTGGCTGGCGGTGGCCTGGGGCGCCAGCACCCCCAACATCTACGCCACCTCGGCCACCGGGCAACACGTCACCAACCCGGGCAACGTCACCGGGGCGCCCGACGGCAATTACGCGACTCTTAATCTGCGCGACGGCAACGCCGAGGAGCCCGCCTTCGTCACCGCCAGCGGCTATAGCGTGACCGCCGAAGCCTATCCAATCGCCTACGTCAGCATGAAATTCCGGGTGCGCACCAGCAGCCTGACCAACCCAGATGAGCAGTGGGGCCTGCGCTACAGCACCGACGGAAATAACTGGTACGACCTGAGATCCCTTGGCCAGACGGCCACCGACTGGACCACCCTCAGCTATAATGAGTCCAAAAACCGGCGCACCAACGCCGCCTGGACCTGGAGCGACATCACGACCATCCGGCTGCAGGCCTTCGGGCAGCGCGGCACAGATAACGCGGACCGGATCACCTTATGGTGCGACAGCTTCTACGTCGTCGTCTACTACGACACCGGGCCCCCGACCAAACCGACCAATCTCCAGGCGAACGTGATCTCGGCCAGCCAGATCGACCTTTCATGGGACGCCTCGACCGACGACATCGGGGTGACCGAGTATAAGGTCTACCGAACCGTAGGGGGTAACACCTCGATCTTCAGCTCCGGGCTCAACACTTTTTACCAGGATGTCACGGTCAGCGACGGCGTCACTTACAAGTATGAGGTCGCCGCCTACGACGGCGTCGGCAATCTTTCTCCCCGGAGCGACCCGGTTTACGCCACCACCCCCGACGTCACGGCGCCGAGCTCCGTGACCAGCACCACCTACCAGGCGCTCGAGGAAACAGTGATCAGGGTCTACTGGAACCCTTCGACCGACAACGTGGGCGTCAGTTATTACCAGCTTTTTGTCAACACCAATGTCTACGGCACCATCAACCACACCGGGGTTTCCCAGTATATCTACGACGTGGGCGGCTTCATGCCCAACACGACCCATTCTTTCGAGGTCAGGGCGGTCGACGCCGCCGGCAACGTTTCTTCGAACAACGCGGTGATCAACGGGACGACCAAGCCCGACGTGACCCCGCCCACGGCGGTCTCCAACCTGACGGCGACCGTGTTGAGCCAGTTCCGGATCCGGCTGGTCTGGGATAAATCAACCGATCGCTTCGGGGTGAAAGAGTACCGGGTTTGGCGAGATTCCACGCTCATCAAGACCATCGCCGATACCGGGCAGGGGTCATACGAGTATGAGGACGGCGGGCTGACTCACTCGACAACCTACAACTACGAAGTCCGGGCGGTTGACAATTACGGCAATATTTCCAGCCCGGCCTCGGTCCAGGCGACGACGATGACCGCCGACACCACGCCCCCGACGCCGCCAGGAAACCTGGGTGCCACCGTTATCAGCCCCTATCAGGTCGACCTCGTTTGGAGCGCCTCGACCGATAACCGGGCCGTGATCGGTTACGATGTTTACCGGAGCGTCAATAATGGCGTTTACTCGCGCCTGGCTTCGTCCGGCGACCTTTCTTACCAGGTCCATTACCTTTCGGGGAATACCCTCTACGGCTTTTACATCATCGCCTACGACGAGGCCGGTAACCGGTCGAACCCGAGCAACACAGCCGTGGTGACCACCCTGGTGGACTCGACCCCGCCGGAAGTGATCATGACCATCCCCAACGACGGCACTACCAACGTTGGGCGGCGCACCTACATCAGGGTCAGGTTCGACGATGAGATGGACGCTTCAACCTTCACCACCTCCAATGTCTACATCAGAGACCCGGGCAATAACACGGTCAGCAGCTCGATCACCCTCAGCGTCTACAACACCTTGCTTACCCTGCAACCGGCCTCGGACCTGGCCGCCATGACCACTTTCGCCGTCTACCTGAAGTCAGGGCTGAAAAACCTCTCCGGCCTGAGCCTGGCTGACTATTCTTGGAAATTCACCACCGGGAACTCGATCTTTTTCACGCCCCACGGTTATTACGCCGAAAACACCAACGCCTGCGTCAATTGTCACATCAACCATACCGCCCAGGCTCCCCGCCTGTTGCGGCACGCCAACATCACTTCGGTCTGTTTTACCTGCCATAACGGCACCGGATCCACTTACGTTATCCTTACCCAGTTCTCAACCACCGGGGGAAACAAGGTTTTTCACCCGGTCAAAAACACCCCGGCCTCCTCGACCCTGCCTTACACCGGGCTGTTTGAATGCATTAATTGCCATAATCCCCACAGCGACAAAAAGGCCGGCGGGGGAATCTACCCCCGGCTGCTCAAAGCCTGGAACGGGAGCAACTATGTCCTGGAGGGCAACGCCTATTGCCTGGCCTGTCACGGCCCAACCAACCAGAACTGGAGCCCGACCTATTACGCCAACACCGGCGGCGATCACACCAACGCCGACGCCGCCCACTACGACCTGTCAAAACCGGCCCTGGTGCCATCCTCCGGCACGCAGATCACCTGCGTCCAATGCCATGACAAGCATGGCAGCCCTAACGCCAGGCTGAACCTGGCCAACCAGGAAAATCTGTGTTTTAACTGCCATGACAAAGCCACTAATTCGATGTCGGGCCGGAATATCAAGGCCGAATTCGACCGCGGCAGCCAGGCCGGCGGCTCGCGCCACGGCATCTATGATTCAGATCAGGCCGATGGCACCCGGATCGAATGCGTCAACTGTCACGGCCCCCATACCGTCGCGGCGGCCACGGTGACCGCCAACCTCTACCGGTCGGATCTGTCAGACCCGGATAACACCAAGAAGCATTTCACCCTGGGCACCGACGGGCCGATCTCGCTCTTCTGCCTCAGGTGTCACGACGGTTCGCCCCCGGTGGCAGTGGTCAACACCACCAAGGTGGTTCCGTACAGCGTCGCCTTTCCCAATGTCGCCTTCACCAACAACGGCACCGGATGGAACAAAGCCCCCTATACCTCATCGGGTCATTACACCAACGTCAACCGGACCGACTGCACCCACTGCCATGAACCCCACGGCTCGACCTACGACCGCCTGCGCCTGCGGCCTGAGGACACCACCACCACCGATGGAATCTGCCTCTTCTGCCATAGCGGGCAGAATCCAAGCTGGCCCGGGGCCAAAAACATCAAGACCGACCTGATGCGCGCCAGCCGCCACCCAACCCTGTATGTCAGCGGCAAGCATTTCGACACTGAGAAATATCAGAACATGCCCCTGGCCGACCGCCACGCTGAATGTTACGACTGCCATGACATGCACTCCGCCTCCTACGGATCAGGAACCTACCTGGCGGGCGGCAACGACCCGCCGACCGTCTCCAAGATGGTTTACAACAGCAGCGGGGTGGGCATCTCTAAAGACCCAGCCGTCCGCCCGGCCTGGACAACCCTTAAGGCCGATTCTCCCGCTTACACCTTCAAATTAACCGTCACTTACCTGTTTGAACTCTGCTACAAATGCCATTCCAGCTACAGCTTCGGCTCCAGCCCACCGGCCGGGTACAGCGACATCTCTAAGGAGTTCAACCCTAATAACCCCGCTTACCACCCGGTCGAGGCCAAGGGAAAAACGCCCTACGGGACCTTCACCGGAACCGACAGCTTTGGCAACCCGATCAACAAAGATTCGATCATTCAATGCACCGACTGTCACGGCACCGCCGAGCCGGGCGGGCCGAAAGGCGTTCACGGCTCGGTTTACAGCCGCCTCCTCAAAGCCCCCTGGACAGGCTCGACCGGCACCTCGTCGACTATTCCCTCGGACCTCTGCTTCCGTTGCCACGATAAAACGGTTTACGGGGCTCAGGCGACCAACAGCTCCAGGTCGGCCACTGGGTATTCAAACGTCAGCGCGGGAAACCTGCATCTGTATCACGTTGGGAGAGGATACCCCAACTGCCAGTACTGCCACCTTAAGATTCTTCATGGGGATAGTCGCCCGCACCTGATCGCCCTGCGCAGCGACCCCTCCCCCTATATCGAGCGCGACGCCAACGGCAACCCGGTCTGGGCTCGCATCAACACTTACAACAATAATGATACCCAGGCCTATGACAGCGGTTTTTGCTCAACCTCACACGCGCATTAAACGCATTAAATTCATTAGACGCATTAAACGAGGCCGGGGATTGCCCCGGCCTTGACTCGCCTTGTGTCTTGAATTGAGTCTTGAACCTCAAAATCTACGGGATTATCAGTCTTATGGAGCGTTGGAACCCGGGCCGGAAGGGCTGCCGCCCTGGCCGCCGCCCTGTTTGGTCGAGTGAGTTTGCTGTTCGAAGTTCCGGATGGTCGGGGCGTTCTTCCTCAGATCCGGGTTGATGCCCAGTTCGTTGGCAACCTCGTACTTGAATTGCTCGAGGTTGAAGGCTGGAGCCAAGCCGCGAGCCGGCCGAGCCCCGGGGCGGTTGTTAGCGGGCATTTTGTTGGCAGGCATTAATTTCACCTCCAAGATTAATTTTCCTCCACGAAAATGCGTCCGGGTCTCCGGGCGTTTATATTTTCATCCCCGGCAAGTGATATTATGTTGCTAAATCTTGTTCCGTTCTCCTTTCCTTTTCCGAGACGGGCGGCATTCAGGGCATTCAGGCCTCCGTTTTTTGAGTTGATCCGGGTACCAGCCGGGTTCTCACGCAGTTTTTGAACAGCAAATCGGACTCTATGCTTGAATCCGGCCGCCCTTCCCGCAAGTTTCCGTAGCGTATTCAAGGTCGTTTCCGACCAAATCGATCAGTTTCATCCGCCGGCCAGGCCGCTGAATCGCCGTGCTTCGCCAGCTCGCGCTCGATCAATGGCTGGTACCACTTACTCAATGACCTTTATGACCATTATTGTCATCAACTGTTGACAATTCTTTTTCGGCCTGGTATACTCAAAACGTCAAGTGAACCTCTTCACATAGGATCTGAATCAGTTGGCAAGCTCGGTGAGCTTCACATAGTTTGACCCACATCACCCCAGTCTGCAGGCATTCGTTCCCCCCAACGAATGCCTGATTTTTTTGTTTTTCTTTAACCGAAAGAACTAGCCTCAACGGGCTAGTTCTTTTTTTCTCAAGACGTTAATTTTAAGACGATAATTTTCGAGGATTATCTCTCTAGGCAGGTCCGACTCAGGCTTCCCGGGTCTTCCCCAAAATCATCTTTTCGACCGATTCGCCCGGCGGCACCATCGGGAAGACGTTTTCCTCCTCCTGCACATGGACATCGATCAAGGCCGGGCCCTGAATGGCCAGGGCCTGATCCAAGATCGGGCCGAGCTGGTCAGCCCGCTCGACGCGAAATGAATCGATACCGTAGGCTTTAGCCAGGAGACAGAAGTCCGGGTTCTTTTTGAACTGGACCTGAGAGTAGCGGTTATCGTGGAAGATCTCCTGCCACTGGCGGACCATGCCAAGGAAACCATTGTTAAACAGGACGATCTTGACCGGCAGGTTGTTTTCGGCCAATGTGGCCATCTCCTGCAGGCACATCTGAAAGCTGCCGTCCCCCGACATCACGACGACCGTGCGATCCGGCGCCCCGAACTGGGCCCCGACGGCCGAGGGCAAGCCGAAGCCCATGGTCCCTAAACCCCCGGAAGAAACCAGGGTTCGTGGATGGCGGAACCGGTAATACTGTGCGGTCCACATCTGGTGCTGGCCGACGTCGGTGGTGACGATCGCCTCGGGGCCGAGGCGCTTCCAAACCTCCTCGACCACCTGCTGGGGCCTGGGACGGCTCTCAGGGGCCTCGTACCCGAGAGGGTGAGCCTCGTTCCAATGGCGGATCTGACCCATCCATTCGCGGTGACGGTTGGATTTGACCCGCGGGAGCAGATCCCGGAGAACCCGGCCGGCATCGCCGACAATCGGGATGTCAGCCTCAACATTCTTACTGATCTCAGCCGGGTCGATGTCGATATGAATGACCTTGGCCTCTGGGGCAAAATGCTCGATCTTTCCGGTCGCCCGGTCGTCAAAGCGGGTGCCGAGGGCGACCAGGAGATCGCAGTTGTGGACGGCGCGGTTGGCGGCCACCGTCCCGTGCATCCCGAGCATGCCGAAAAAGTTGGGATGGTCGCCGGCGATGGCCCCCAGGCCCATCATGGTGGCCACGACGGGAATATCGGCCCGCTCGCTCAGCTCGACCACCAAATCGCAGGCTCCAGAGGCGATCACCCCGCCGCCGATCAACAGGGCGGGCCGTCGAGAGGCGTTGATCGCCTCGGCCGCCCGGGCAATCTGGGCCGGGTGCCCGTTGTAGGTCGGGCGGTAGCCGATCAGCCCGATGGTCTTGGGGTAGGAAAAGCTGATGCGGCTCAAGAGAACATCTTTGGGTATATCGACCAGGACTGGGCCGGGGCGGCCGGTCGAGGCGATATGGAATGCCTCCTTGATCATTCTGGGAAGGTCGGCCACGTCCTTAACCAGGTAGTTGTGCTTGGTAATCGGAATGGTGATGCCGGTCAGGTCGGCTTCCTGGAAGGCGTCTTTGCCCAGGAGCTTGACCGGAACCTGCCCAGTCAGTGCGACCACCGGGATAGAATCCATGTAGGCGTTGGCCAGCCCGGTGATCAGGTTGGTGGCCCCCGGACCGGAAGTGGCCAGGCAGACGCCGACCTTTCCGGTCACCCGGGCATAGCCGTCGGCCGCATGGACGGCCCCCTGCTCGTGCCGGACCAGGACGTGCCGGATCGACGAGTCGAGCAAGGCGTCATAAAGTGGGAGCACCACGCCCCCGGGATAACCAAAGACGACCTCGACCCCTTCCTCCTGGAGACATCTGATCAGGGCCTCGGCCCCGCTGATCTTCCCTTTCATATCCGGCACTCCTTTTAACTAACGCATCGGGCTTTAAACGGTCAGGCCAGCTCTTTCAGGATGGCATCGGTCATCTCGCGGGTGCCGGCCACCCGGCCTGAACCGCCGACCGGCAGGACCAGGTCTTTGGTCCTGAGACCGGAATCGAGCACCCGGTCGACTGCGGCCTCGATCGCTCGCGCCTCGTCCTCCAGTTCGAAGGAGAAACGCAGCATCATGGCGGCGGAAACGATGGTGCCAATCGGATTGGCGATTCCCTGACCGGCGATATCGGGTGCCGAACCATGGACCGGTTCGTACAGACCCTTGGATCCCTCGGCCAGGGAGGCCGAAGGGAGCATGCCAAGCGAACCGAAGACGACCCCGCCCAGGTCGGAGAGGATGTCGCCGAAGAGATTCTCGGTCACCACAACATCGAAACGGCGCGGGTTGGCCACAAGCTGCATGGCGCAATTATCCACATAGAGATGGTCAAGGGTAACGCCTGGGAACTCGGGGGCCAGCTTCTCGATCGTCTCGCGCCAGAGGCGGGAGGTCTCCAGGACGTTGGCCTTATCGACCGAGGTCACCTTCTGGTTCCGGCGCTGGGCCAGGCGGAAGGCCACCCTGGCCACCCGGTCGACCTCGGCCGCCGAGTAAGCGGTGACGTCCTCGGCGTACAACCGGTCGTCGCTGCGGCGTTTGGCCCCGTAATAGGCCCCACCGGTCAGCTCTCGGATAATGACCAGATCGATCCCGTCGCCGACCACCCGCTCGCGCAGCGGCGAACCCTGGACCAGGGAGCCTCGCAGGCGGATCGGGCGCAGGTTGGCGAAAAGGCCCAGGGCCTTGCGCAGGTCGAGCAGGCCGCGCTCGGGGCGCTGGTTGCCCGGCAGGTTATCCCATTTGTGTCCTCCGACGGCACCGAGCAGAACCGCGCCGGCTTCCTGGCAGGCCTTAAGGGTCTCGGGGGGCAGCGGGACACCGGTAGCATCGATGGCACAGCCGCCAAAGAGCGACTCAGAATATTTAAAGGTCACCCCGGCCCGGGCCGAAACCCGGTCGAGCAAGCGGACGGTTTCGGCGACCACCTCGGGGCCGATCCCGTCTCCGGGGAGCAGGGCGATCTTGCAGGCGCGGCCGGAAGCCGAGGCGGGGGCGGCGGCCGAAGCCGCGGCAGCCGAAGTCGCGGTGGCGCTCATTGCGAACCTCCCTTGATCGAGGCTCCCTTGACCTGAGCCCGGGTGTATTCGATCAGACCGCCGGCGGCGATCAGATCCTGCATGAACCGCGGGAAGGGGGTCGCCTGGTACTCCTCGTTTTGGGTCAGGTTGCGGATAACCCCACGGGAAAGGTCGACCTGGATCTCGTCCCCGTCCCGGATTGATCCGGCGGCGGCGGGGGACTCCAGGATCGGTAGACCGGTGTTGATGGCGTTACGGTAGAAGATACGGGCGAAAGTTGGGGCGATGACGGCCGTCACGCCCGCCGCCTTGATCGAAATCGGGGCGTGCTCGCGCGAGCTGCCGCAGCCGAAGTTCTTGCCGGCGACGATGAAGTCTCCCGGCTTGACCCGAGAGGCGAAGGACGGGTCTTCGTCCTCCATGCAGTGCTTGGCCAGCTCGGCCGGGTCGGAGGTGTTCAGGTAACGGGCCGGGATGATCCGGTCGGTATCGACGTCATTACCGTACTTGAAGGCGCGGCTCATGCGGCCACCTCCTCGGGGCCGGCGATGCGGCCCTTGATCGCCGTGGCGGCTGCCACAGCCGGGTTAGCCAGGTAGACCTCGCTCTTGGGATGGCCCATCCGGCCGACAAAGTTGCGGTTGGTAGTGGCCAGGCAGCGCTCGCCCTCAGCCAGGATGCCCATGTAGCCGCCCAGGCAGGGCCCGCAGGTCGGGGTGCTGACGGTGGCCCCCGACTCCATGAAAATCTCTAGCAGGCCTTCTTTCATCGCCTGCAGGTAAATGGCCGGAGTGGCCGGAATCACAATCGCCCGGACGTTCGGGCTGACCTTGCGGCCCTTGAGCAGGCCGGCCGCCACCCGGAGGTCGTCCAGGCGCCCGTTGGTGCAGGAGCCGATGACCACCTGGTCGACCGGCACGTCGCCGACCTGGCTGATCGGGCGGGTGTTGGACGGCAGGTGCGGGAAGGCCACCTGGGGCTCAATCTTGGAGGCATCCCACTCGAAAACCTGGGTGTACCTGGCGCCCGGGTCGCTTTGGAAAATCTGGTAATCCCACTTGGCGCGACCCTTGACATATTCGAGGGTCACCTCGTCGGGGGCGATGATTCCGTTCTTGCCCCCGGCCTCGATGGCCATGTTGCAGAGCGATAGCCGGTTATCCATGTTCAATGCGGTGATGGCCTCGCCGGTGAATTCCATGGCCTGGTACAGCGCCCCGTCGACCCCGATCTGGCCGATGGTATAAAGGATCAAGTCCTTGCCCCCCACCCAGGGGCGGAGCCGGCCGCGAAAGATAAATTTCAGGCTCTCGGGGACCTTGAACCAGACCCGGCCGGTGGCCATCGCGGCGGCGAAGTCAGTCGAGCCGACCCCGGTCGAAAAGGCACCCAGACCGCCATAGGTGCAGGTGTGCGAGTCGGCCCCGATAATAACCATGCCCGGCAGGGACAGGCCCTTCTCCGGGAGCAGGGCGTGCTCGACGCCCATTTCACCGACCTCGAAGTAGTGGGTGATCTTATGCTTGCGGGCGAACTCGCGAACCTCTTTAGCCTGCTGGGCCGACTTAATATCCTTATTGGGAACGAAATGGTCAGGCACCAGGCAGACCCGGTCGCGGTTGAAAACGGTCTCGACCCCGATCTTCTCAAATTCCTTAATGGCGATCGGAGCGGTGATGTCGTTGGCCAGGCACAGGTCGATCTGGCAGTCGATCAACTGGCCGGGCTCAACCTGACTCAGGCCGGCCCCCTTGGCCAGGATCTTCTCGGTGATGGTCATCGGTCTGGCGCTCACTACGAGACGGCCTCCTTCGCCGGGGAGCACGGGATAACGGCTGGACCGGTGTGGTCCTTCAGGTTCTCCACCAGCTTGTTAATCGCGGCCACATAGGCCTTGGCGCTCGATTCGATCACGTCGGTGCTGACCCCGCGCCCCAGGGCGGTAACCTCGGCGCCGCCGCCCCCGCGGGTAGCGACCTTGACTGTAACCTCACCCAGGGCGTCCTGGCCGCTGGTCACTGCTTTAAGCGTGTAGTCAATCAGGCGGCAGTCAATACCGGTCAGGCGGTCGATCGCCCGGTAGAGGGCATCGACCGGGCCATCGCCGCAAGCGGCCTCCGGGAAGGTCTGGGCCTGGTAGGGCAAACGGACGGTAGCGGTCGGGATGGTGCTGGTGCCCGAGGTGACGTGGAAGTTCTCCAGGGAGTAAACCTCAGGGGCAGCCTGGCTCTCGGCCTGGGCGATCGCCTCGAGGTCGCTGTCGGTAACGCCGCCCTTCTTGCGGTCGGCCAGCTCTTTGAAACGGGCGAAAGCCCGGGTGAACTCCTCGCCGCTCAGCTCAAAGCCGAGCTCCTTGAGGCGCTCGCGAAAGGCGTGCCGTCCAGAGAGCTTGCCCATGACGATCTCGGACTTGGCCAGGCCGACATCCTGGGGCTTCATGATTTCATAGGTCAGCGGCTGCTTCAGCACGCCGTCCTGGTGAATGCCCGATTGGTGGGCGAAGGCATTTGCTCCGACGATTGCCTTGTTCGGCTGGACCGGCATACCGGTCAAGCTCGAGACCAGGCGGCTGACCCGGTAGATCTGCTCGGTGTTGATCTTATGAGAACGGTGGTAGTGATCCTTACGGGTGCGCAGGGCCATGATCACCTCCTCAAGGGAGGTGTTGCCGGCCCGCTCGCCGATCCCGTTGATCGTGCCCTCGACCTGATCGGCCCCGGCCTCAAGCGCCGCCAGGGAATTGGCCACGCCCATACCCAGATCATTATGGCAGTGAACCGAGAACTTGACCTTAGCTCCACCCCTGACGTGCTGGCGCAGGTACTTGATGAGGTTGTAGTACTCGGTTGGGGTGGTGTAGCCGACCGTGTCGGGAATGTTCAGGGTGGTCGCTCCGGCCTCGACGGCCGCCGAGCAGACCCGGGCCATGAAGTCCCAATCGGACCGGGTGGCGTCCTCGCAAGAAAACTCAACATCGTCGACAAAAGTTCGAGCCTGGGCCACGGCCGCCCTAGCCGCCTCGACCACCTGGTCAGGCTCCATCCGGAGCTTGTATTTCATGTGGATCTCGGAAGTAGCGATAAAGGTGTGAATGCGTCTATGCTTGGCCGGGGCCAGGGCCTCGGCGGCGCGCTCGATATCTTTGAAGTCGGTCCGGGCCAGGGCCGCGATGATCGGTCCCCTGACGCTCTGGGCGATGGCCTTGACGGCGGCGAAATCGCCCGGAGAAGAAACCGGAAACCCGGCTTCGATGACATCGACACCCAGTCGGGCCAGGGCCTGGCCGATCTCGACCTTCTCCTCGGCCGTCAGGGCCACGCCCGGGGACTGCTCGCCGTCCCGCAGGGTGGTGTCAAAGAAGATCACCCGTTTAGACATTGGTCCACCTACTTTGTGTTCTGTTCCTTGACCCAAGACTTATTCAACCAGGGCATCATTGAGCGCAACCGCCGGCCGACCTGCTCGATCTGGTGCTCCTCGTCCCGGCGGGTAATGGCGTTGAAGGACGGGCGATTGGCCTGATTCTCGAGGATCCATTCCTTGGCGAATTGACCGGACTGGATCTCCTTGAGGATCTGCTTCATCTCCCGGCGGGTCTCCTCGGTAATGATCCGGCGGCCGCGGGAAAGATCTCCATACTGAGCGGTGTCAGAGACCGAGTAGCGCATCAGCGAGATGCCGCCCTCATACATCAGGTCCACAATCAGTTTGAGTTCATGGAGGCACTCTAAGTAGGCGATTTCCGGATTGTAACCGGCCTCGACCAGAGTGTCGAAACCGGCCCTTACCAACTCGGAAGCACCCCCGCACAGGACGGCCTGCTCACCGAAGAGGTCTGACTCGGTCTCTTCCCGGAAGGTGGTTTCAAAGACCCCGGCCCGGGTGCAGCCGATGCCCTTGGCATAGGCCAAGGCCTTCTGCTTGGCCTGCCCGCTGGCATCCTGGTAGACGGCGATCAGACCGGGTACGCCCTGGCCCTCCTGGTACATCCGGCGAACCAGATGGCCCGGGCTCTTGGGGGCGACCATAAAAACGTCGACATCGCTCGGGGGAACAATCTGGTTGAAATGGATCGAGAAGCCGTGAGAAAGGCAGAGCGACTTGCCGGCCTTGAGGTGGGGCTTGATCTCTTTTTCGTAGGTTTCGTGGTGCCTCTCGTCGGGTATCAGGATCTGGATGATATCGGCCTGAGCCGCGGCCTCAGCCACCGGGAAAGGGTTCCATCCGGCCTCCTGGGCCAGGCGCCAGGTGCGTCCTCCGGGACGAAGGCCAACTATAACGTCAACGCCGCTCTCTTTCAGGTTGAGCGCCTGGGCATGGCCCTGGCTGCCGTAGCCGATAACGGCCACCTTTTTCCCTTTAAGAAGCGACAGATCAGCGTCCGTATCGTAGTACATCCGACTCACGCTCTTCACTCTCCTTTTCAATTCTGACCAGCTTGGAGCCCCGCTCCATCGCTATCTTACCGGTCCGGACCACCTCTTTGATGCCGAACTCCTCGACTAGTTGGATCAAGGCCTCGACCTTTTCGGAGTCCCCGGTAATCTCAATAATCATGGATTTCTTGCCGACATCCACCACTTTGGCTCTGAAGATGTCGACGATCTGAAGGATCTGCGCCCGCCGGCTGGGCTCGGCGTTGACTTTGATCAGGGCCAGTTCCCGCGAAACCGAGTCCTCCGCAGCGATGTCCGCTACCTTTAGCACGTTAATCAGCTTGTTGAGCTGTTTTTCAATCTGCTCCAGAACCTTGTGGTCGCCCTCGACGCTGATGGTCATCCGGGAGATCTTCGGGTTTTCGGTAACACCGATGGCCATACTTTCGATGTTAAAACCCCGGCGGCTGAAAAGCCCGGCCACCCGCGTCAAGACGCCCGGATTGTTCTCGACCAGAACCGCGACTGTGTGTTTAATACTGGTCACCCCCCAAGAATTACCGGATAGAACGAAAAAGCCCCCGCAGCCCGTATGGGCCGCTAGGGGCGTTTAGCAACGCGGTACCACCCTAGTTCGCCGACGCGACGCGCCAGCCTTGTTACCGGAAGATAACGGCCTCCATTCCGGCCCGGACTACTGGGCACCGGAGGTTCGGGGCGCTGCGGCTAGCGCCGCGCCCGGCCGGGCCTTTCGAACGGACAGCTCCGGGGCGAGCAGGTTACCCAAGACCAGCGCCGTGCTTTCACCTCATCCGCAGTCGCTCCCCGGGCCTAGACGGCTGGCCTAGACGGCTGGCCTAGACGGCTCGAGCGGGTCGGCGGAAGGCCGGCTCTCTTTCGGCTGATCGGATCGGGGCCACTCCCCATCATTGCTTTTCCTTTGGGTCTTGAACGCTAGTATAGTCAGGATGAGCCAATACTGTCAAGAGGTTTTTGCCCGCTTTGTGTTTGCTCGCCTGTGTTCTTGCCCGCCCACATCTGTTCAAAACCGCTCGGCGACCACCTTGGCCTGCGTGAACTGCAAGAGGTAGTCCTGACCCCCGGCCTTGGAGTCGGTTCCCGACATGTTTAACCCGCCAAACGGCTGGACCCCGACCAGGGCCCCGGTGCACTTGCGGTTGAAGTAAAGGTTCCCAACCGCGAATTCCCGCCGCGCCAGTTCAAGATGGGCTCGGTTGTTACTGTACACTCCGCCGGTCAGTCCATAATCGGACCGGTTGGCCAAGTCCAGGGCCTCGTCAAAGCTCCTGGCCTGGGTAAAGGCCACCACCGGCCCGAAGATTTCCTCCCGTGCCAGCCGGCCATTCGGGTCAGCGCCGTCGAAGATGGTCGGCTCGACAAAGTACCCGTCCAGCTCGGGAAGGCGCCGGCCGCCGGTCGCCAGACGGCCTTCCCCCTGGCCAATCTCGATATAGCCGAGGACGCGCTCCAGGGCTGGCGAGCTGATCATTG
Organism: Bacillota bacterium; assembly: GCA_041695105.1. Lineage (GTDB taxonomy): Bacteria > Bacillota > Sulfobacillia > JAMDAP01 > JAJYMS01 > JBGFRN01. The sequence goes on from JBGFRN010000255.1 coordinate 22,737, forward strand.
GCCCAAACTGAGTCTCGGGTAGAGCCGGGTCGCCGATTTTGAGTTCCCGGGTCAGGTTGACCGTTTTCTCAAGAACGGCGTTGTAAACCGGAGCCAGGACGATGGCGCGCGAGCAAGCCGAGCATTTTTGCCCGGAGTATCCGAAAGCCGAAGCCACGATTCCGGTCGCGGCGGCGTCCAGGTCGGAGCCGGTGTCGACGATAATGGCGTCCTTACCGCCCATCTCGGCCACCACCCGGCGGAGCCAGCGTTGCCCAGGTTGCCTCCGGGCGGCCATTTCCCACAGTCGGGTCCCCACGGCCGCCGAACCGGTAAAGTTGATGAAGCGAACCCTGGGGTCGGTCGTAAGATAATCCCCAATGACGGCTGGGTCGCCAGGCAGGTAATTGGCCACCCCGTCCGGCAGCCCGGCCTCGGCCATGATTTCGAGGAATTTGGCCGCTACCACCGGGGTTTGAACCGAGGGCTTGACGACCACGGTGTTGCCGGTAACGACCGAGGCCGCCACCATCCCGGCCATGATAGCCAAAGGGAAGTTGAACGGGCTGTGGACGACCCCCACCCCCAGGGGGATGTAGTAGAGGTTGTTTTCCTCCCCGGGGTACGGGGTGAGCGGCCGTGGCTCGGACAGGCGAAGCGCCTCGCGCCCGTAGAACTCCAGAAAGTCAATGGCCTCGGCCGTATCGGCGTCAGCCTCGGGCCAGTTCTTTCCGGCTTCGAACGTGAGCCAGGCTGAAAACTCGAACTTGCGCCGCCGCAAGATCGCGGCCGCCCTAAACAAGATGCGCGCCCGGGCCTCGGCCGGAAAACGGCTCCAGGGGCCGAAGGCCGACTCGGCCGCGTCCAGGGCCAGATCGGCCTCTCT
>JBGFRN010000177.1:0-23225 GCA_041695105.1 Bacillota bacterium
TCCGGGTGATCGAGGTCAGCGAAGCCTACACTTCCCAAAGTTGCCATCACTGCGGCGAGGTGAAGAAGACCAACCGCAAGCACCGGGGGCTGTACGCTTGTGCCTGCGGCTGGGAGACCCATGCTGACGTGAATGGCGGGGCAAACATCTTCCAGAACGCCTACAAGGTATCTCCCCTCATCGAGTGGAGTAGTGGCCGTGTGGCGCGGCCCGTGGTCTTGCCGCCTGAGATGCCGCTGACTTTCAGCCGGCGGAGTACGTCACGTTGGGAAGTAGGTTCAATTCTCTGCAGGGTGGGGGAATGGTGCTATGTCAGATAAAGAATCAATCATGAAGTCCAAGGGCCGCTGGCAAGCTGGGACGGTCAGCAGGTTCACGGCCAAATCGCCGGAGCGAAAAGGGCGTTTTGAGACCCCGTCAGGGCTCGAAATTGACCGCCTCTACACCCCGGCCGACCTTGAAGGAACCGAGTATGAACGCGATCTCGGCTTCCCGGGGGAGTACCCCTTTACCCGGGGCGTCCAGCCGACGATGTACCGGGGCCGGTTCTGGACGATGCGCCAGTATGCCGGTTTCGCCACCGCCGCCGAATCCAACCGGCGCTACAAATACCTCTTAGATAACGGGCAGACCGGCCTCTCGGTCGCCTTTGATCTGCCGACCCAGATCGGCTACGACGCTGACCACCCCTTGGCCGAGGGCGAGGTGGGCAAGGTCGGGGTTTCGATCTCCTCGCTAGAGGATATGGAGACCCTCTTTGAGGGCATCCCACTCGACAAGGTCAGCACCTCGATGACCATCAACGCCCCGGCTGCGGTTATCCTGTCGATGTACGCCGCAGTGGCCGCGAAACAGGGAGTCTCTCCCTCGGTTTTGCAGGGAACGATTCAAAACGATATTCTCAAGGAATATGTCGCCCGCGGCACATACATCTTTCCGCCCAAGCAGTCGCTGCGGCTGATCACCGATACCTTCGCCTACTGCGCCAAGAACCTCCCCGAGTGGAATACGATTTCGATTTCGGGCTACCACATGCGCGAGGCCGGCTGCACTGCGGTTCAGGAGGTCGCCTTCACCCTGGCCAACGGCATCGAATACACCCGCTCGGCCATCAGGGCCGGCCTGGATGTTGACACCTTTGCCCCAAGACTCTCCTTCTTCTTCAACGCTCACAACGATATCTTCGAAGAGGTGGCCAAGTTCCGGGCCGCCCGCCGGATCTGGGCCCGGATTATGAAGGAAAAGTTCGAGGCCAAGAACCCTCGCTCCTGGATGCTTCGATTCCACACCCAAACCGCCGGCTGCACTTTGACCGCCCAGCAGCCCGACAACAACGTCGTTCGGGTGGCCTACCAGGCCCTGGCGGCCGTGCTTGGAGGAACCCAGTCGCTGCACACCAACTCCCGGGACGAGGCCCTGGCCCTGCCGGCCGAGGACTCGGTCCGCATCGCCCTGCGTACCCAGCAGATCCTGGCCTGCGAGTCGGGTGCCGGCGAGACCGTCGACCCCCTGGCCGGATCGTACTTCGTCGAAAACCTGACCAATCGCATTGAGCGGGCGGCCCTCGACTACATCGAGAAGATCGAAGCCATGGGCGGTTCGGCCTCAGCCATCGAACGGGGCTACCTCCAGGAGGAGATCCAGGGCGCGGCCTACAAGTACCAGAAGGAAGTCGACAGCGGCGACCGGGTGGTCGTTGGGGTCAACCGCTTTACCATTAAGGAAGCCCCACCGGAGGGTCTGCTTCGGGTTGACCCGGCGGTCGGTGCCGAGCAGGCCCGGCGGCTGGCCGCCCTTCGAGCCCGGCGTGAGGACGCCGCCGTCAAGGCGGCGCTAGAAGACCTCCGGGGCGCGGCTAAAGGAACTGATAACCTCCTAGTGCCGATCTTCGCTGCCGTCAAGACCTATGCCACCCTGGGCGAGGTCTGCGGGGTCCTGCGCGAGGTCTTCGGTGAGTACCGGGCGGCCGAGACTCTCTAACTATGAGGGTGTGGCTTCTTCACGCGGGTATGGCCCGTGTGGGAGCCTCACCCCACATCTTCTCGAACAAGAAGCTGAGCCCCGGTCACGGGTGATCGGCTTTTTGCATTCCCAAGCAGGAAAATGGGAACTCCTAAAGAAATATATAGTAGCAGGTCATAAGACTTGGTGATAAAATATTGGAGGATGCCATGGTATTCGAAGGAATAAAGGTTAGGAAGATCGAGCACATAGGCGTGGCTGTCCGGTCAATCGACGCCCATCTTCCATTTTACCGCGACGTCTTAGGCCTTCCCTTTGACGGGATTGAGGAGGTCGCTTCCCAAAAGGTGAAGACCGCCTTCCTGCCAGCCGGTGAGACGCAGATTGAGCTCTTAGAACCGACGTCGCCGGAGAGCCCGGTGGCCAAATTTATCGAATCCCGGGGTGAGGGCGTCCATCACCTGGCGCTTGAGGTCGAAAACCTCGAGGCGACCCTGGCTGAGGCCAAGGCCAAGGGGCTGCGCCTGATTGACGAGGTCCCCAGGATCGGAGCCCGTGGGATCAAGATCGCCTTCGTCCACCCCAAGTCCACCGGCGGCGTCCTGCTGGAATTCTGCCAGCACGACTGACCGGGTGGAGTTTAAGTCGAAAGTAGGGATTCTATGACAACGAGTCTAGAGGAGCTAAAATCCAGAGTTAGCCGGCTCAATTCCATGGGCGGCGAGAAGCGGGTAGCCAAGCACAAGGAGTCAGGCAAGCTGACTGCCCGGGAGCGCCTGGACGCGCTGTTCGATCCCGGAACCTTCCAGGAGATTGACCTTTTTGTGTCACACCGCTGCACCCATTTCGGGCTGGAGAAGGCCGAGGCCCCGGCTGACGGTGTGATTACCGGATACGGCAAGATCGACGGCCGCCTGTGTTATGCCTTCGCCCAGGACGCCACGGTCATGGGCGGGTCGCTCGGTGAAATGCACGCCAAGAAGATCTGCAAGGCCATGGACCTGGCGCTCAAGTCGGGCTCCCCGTTCATCGGCCTGAACGAGTCCGGCGGCGCCCGGATTCAGGAGGGCGTCGATGCCCTCGACGGCTACGGAAACATCTTTTACCGCAATACGGTCAGCTCGGGCGTCATCCCGCAGATCTCAGCCATTATGGGGGCTTCGGCCGGCGGTGCCGTCTACTCCCCGGGCCTGACCGATTTCATCTTGATGGTCGAGGGTACCAGCCAGATGTTCATTACCGGACCCGACGTCATCAAGACAGTGACCGGTGAGGAGGTCACCAAAGAAGCTCTCGGCGGGGCGGCCGCCCATAACCAGAAGAGCGGGGTCGCCCATTTCTGGACCCAAAACGATCTTGATTGCCTTCAGACGATCCGGCGCCTGCTGAGCTTCATCCCTTCCAACAACCTTGATGAGGCCCCCCCGGGGCCTCCGGGCGATCCGGCCGAGCGCCGGGAGGCCGCCCTGGCCGGAATCGTCCCCGAGGACAGCAACAAGCCGTACGACGTGCGCCAGGTGATTGCCGGTCTGGCCGACTTCGGCGATTTCCTTGAGGTCCAGGGCCACTGGGCCATGAATATGGTCGTAGGGTTCATCCGGATCGGCGGGGAATCGGTCGGCGTAATCGCCAACCAGCCCAGGGTTCTGGCCGGGTGCATCGACATTAACTGCTCGGACAAAGCCTCGCGCTTCATCCGCTTTTGTGATGCTTTCAACCTTCCGATCTTAACCCTGGTCGATACACCGGGATATCTCCCCGGCACGGCCCAGGAGTTCGGAGGGATTATCCGCCACGGCGCTAAGCTCCTTTACGCCTACGCCGAGGCCACAGTTCCGAAGATTACCCTGGTTCTGCGAAAGGCCTACGGCGGGGCCTATCTGGCCATGTGCGCCAAGTCGATGGGCGCTGACCAGGTGCTGGCCTGGCCAACGGCCGAAATCGCCGTCATGGGCGCCGAGGGCGCGGCCAATATTGTCTTCAAGGACGAGATCAGCCAGGCCGGAAACCCGGCCGAGGCCCGCAAGGCCAAGGTGGGCGATTACCGCCAGAAGTTCAATAACCCCTACGTTGCGGCCTCGCGCGGGTATGTCGATGCCGTGATCGATCCGGTTGACACCCGTCCCTGGATCGCCCGGGCCCTGGAGGCCCTTAAAAACAAGAGGGAAGTCCGGCCCGGCCGCAAGCACGGAAATTTCCCGGTTTGAGCACACCGGTTCACTCTGACTCGAAGGAGAACTTAGATGTCGAGAAAGTTTCGGGTAGTGGTTAACGGTCAACCCTATGAGGTCGAGGTCGAGGAGATCGCCGGCGGCGGTGTGCCCCGCCCCCCGGCGGCCATCACCCTTCCGGTCCCGCCGATGCCTTTGATTCCCTCTGCGGTTCCGGTCACCCCCGCCGAGCCGGCGGCGCCTGCTACCGCTGCTCAGGCCCCTTCAAGGGCTGGGGGCGGGGGAGCCGGTGAGGTGGCCGCTCCCCTCCCGGGAATGGTCGTTAAGATTTTGGTCGAGGCCGGCCAACCGGTGAGCGCGGGCCAGCCGGTGGTGATCCTCGAGGCGATGAAGATGGAGAACGAGGTCATCGCTCCCAAGGCCGGAACGGTCAAGGAGATCAAGGTCGCCAAGGGGGCGGCGGTGTCGGCTGGCGACGTCCTGCTGGTGATCGGCTGAATGGCCAGGGATGTCGTCCACCCACAGATCGTGGCCGTGATAATGGCTGCTGTAGCCTCCTACGCTGCGGCTGCGGGCATCAACCTGGCGGTCACCAAAATTGAGAGTACCGGTGGGCAGCAGTGCCCCGGCAGCCCGGCCCCCCGGCCGGTCAGCCTTTGGGGGCAGTCGGCCAGGCTGCACGGCGCCCTAAAGTCCCTCCAAAGGAGATAAGGCCATGTTCCAAAAAGTTCTGATCGCCAACCGCGGTGAGATCGCTCTCCGCGTTATCCGGGCCTGCCGGGAGCTGGGTATCAAGACGGTGGCCGTCTATTCCGAGGCCGACCGCGACTCGCTCCACGTCAGGCGGGCGGACGAGGCCGTCTACATCGGCCCAGCCCCGGCTCCGAAGAGCTACCTGCACATTCCCCATATTATCAGCGCCGCGGTGACCAGCGGGGCTGACGCGATTCACCCTGGGTACGGGTTCCTCTCAGAGAACCCATTCTTCGCCGAAGTTTGCTCCACCTGGGGCGTCAAATTCATAGGGCCCTCTCCGGAAGCCATCCGCAACATGGGGGTTAAGGCTGTGGCCCGCTCGATGCTGCAGCGCGCCGGGGTTCCGGTCGTTCCAGGGTCAGAAGGCGTCCTGACTTCTTTGTCCGAGGCCATAGCCGTGGCCAAGGACATCGGTTATCCGGTCCTGATCAAGGCTTCCTTCGGCGGCGGCGGGCGCGGCATCCGCGTCGCCCACAGCCCGGACGAGCTTCAGGCCGCCTGGGAGAAAGCCCAGAGCGAGGCCAAGGCCAGCTTTGGCAACGCTGAGGTCTATCTCGAGAAGTACCTGGAATCGGCCCGTCACGTCGAGATTCAAGTACTGGGCGACCAGAAAGGCAACGTTATCCACCTCGGCGAGCGCGAGTGCTCGCTGCAGCGGCGGCGCCAAAAGCTGCTCGAGGAATCGCCGTCTCCTTTCATTAGCGATGAGACCAGGGTCAAAATGTGCGAGGCCGCGGTCAAGGCGGCCCAGGCGGTCAATTACTCCTCGGCTGGCACGGTCGAATTTCTGGCCAGTAATTCAGGGGACTTCTATTTCATTGAGATGAATACTCGCATCCAGGTCGAGCACCCCCTAACCGAGCTGGTTACCGGGGTCGACTTGGTCAAGGAGCAGATCCGGGCCGCGGCCGGGCTGCCGCTCAAATACACCCAGGATCAGATCAGACCCCGGGGCCACGCCATCGAAATGCGGATTACGGCCGAGGATCCCGACAAGGGCCTGCTCCCGGCCACCGGCCAGGTCGGCAAGTACGAGGTCCCGGGGGGTCCAGGGGTCAGGGTCGAGAGCGCCGCCTATTCGGGTTATTTCATTACTCCTTACTATGATTCGATGATCGCTAAGCTCTGCGTTTGGGCCGAGGATCGCGAGTCGGCTATCGCCCGGGCCGGGCGGGCCCTGAGTGAGTTCACGATCGAGGGCATCAAGACCTCGATACCGGTTCACCATCGGATTCTGGAACATCCCGACTTCCGGGCCGCGGCCTGCGACACCAACTGGCTGGATAACTTCTTGCTTGAGCTTCAGGGTAAGAAGGCGGTCTGACCGGAGGAGATTTTGGGCCTGGCGTAGAAAATTATTTCAACCCAAGTACGGCGGGAGGTGCCCGGGTGAAGGCCCTTAACTTTTACTCCTCGGTATACCACGCTTTTTTACTACTGAGCAACAAACGCTGCACGATCCGGCTTGGCGATAAACGCGAGAAGTATCCCGAGGGCGAGATCATTTTGGTTCTTTTTGGCGAGCGGTTCAAGACCCGTAAGAAGGTCTTCAAGGCCGTCGTCGACCGGATCATCGTCAAGCCGATCCGCGACTTGACGGTTGAGGAATGCCAGATGGAGGATCACCGGTTTAATTCCCAGGACGACGTCGTCCACCTGCTGGAGAGGATTTATGAGCGTCCGATCGCTCGCGATGAGGTGGTGTCGTTGATCCAGTTCTCGGAGATCGAGGAGTAGTGGCCAAGTCCCGGCTTCGAAAGCACTATTTGGCCTTGCGCGCCCAGATCAGCCCGGACGACGCGGCTCGGAAGAGCCTGGCCGTTGCCCGGGCCGTCTTGTCTTTGCCCGATTACCGGTCAGCCAGGACGGTCATGGCTTACTCTGCCCTGCCGGGCGAGGTTGAGGCTGGGGCAATCATCTCCGCTGCCCTCGGGGAGGGCAAGCGGGTCTGCCTGCCCAAAGTCCGGCGGCCGCCCCGCCACTTGCGCCAGGAGCTCGTGGCCTGCCTGGTCGATGATTATCCGGGAGACCTGGAGCCGGGTGCTTTCGGTGTGCTGGAAGTCCCCGATGGCCGGGAGATGGTGATACCTCCCGCTGAAATCGACCTGATGCTGATTCCAGGCCTGGCCTTCGACCTCTGCGGCATTCGCCTTGGTTATGGGGCCGGGTATTACGACCGGTTCCTGGCTGATCCGGCGGTCCGGGCGACGACGGTCGGGGTCTGCTTTATGGTTCAGCTCGCTCAGATTCTTCCCAGAGCCCCACATGACCGGAAAGTACAGTATGTGGTTACCGAGGAGGGTGTCCAGCCTTGCCTTATCTGAACCTCGAGACTTCCCCGGCGGGAAAGCCAGCCGTGATTACCGGACAGGTGCGGGGGCTGGTCGAACGCAGCCAGGTTTTCCACGGGCTGGTTTACCTGATGTCTCCCGACCCGGGAGTGGTTTTGACCGTCGGGGATGAGGCCGGCACCGGGTTCCCGGTTGACCCGGCACCCTCGCTCTCGTTGATGATCGTCGATCGCCAAGTCTTCCTGCCGGCGACCCAAAATATCTATTTATGCGATGCCAGGGGGCCCCGCAAGATCAGGCTGATGGCCAAGGTTCTTAAGGGGGAAAAGCCGGAAAAAGTATCTTGAGATAGGCCAACTTCTGGCAGGGTATTCGGATAATTGGAGAGAATATATTAAAGCGTAAACGGTTAGCGCGGTTAACGACCAAGGTGAAAACTTCAAAGGGGGCGGCCTAGTGAAAGAGCCGGTGGCGATCGAGTTCCTGTGTTATGGGTGCGGCACTCAGGGATTGACCCACAGTCTCGACCGAGCGTCCCGGGAGGACGAGGGCGATACCCGCCTGAGCTGTCCACACTGCGGTCAGGCGGTACACATCGCCGGTTACTATCTGGTGACCATGCCCAGCAAGTCAGTCGAAGCGGCGGCTACCATCTAGTCTGGATTGCTGGGTCACCCAAGACAAAACACTGAGCGGATTTTGGTGAAGCGGCCGGGCAGGCCGCTTTTTTCTTCGATAAAGAGGTAAAATGGAAGATGTAACCGGAGGAGGTGGGCCAATGCCCAGAATCCTGATTGTGGACGACGAGGACAAAATCGCCGGGGTCGTGGCCGCTTACTTGGAGCGCGAAGGATACCAGGTCTTCACCGCCGGGAACGGGCGGGCCGCCATAGCCCTGTTTCGGGAGACTGAGCCCGATGCTGTTATTCTCGATCTGATGCTGCCCGACTTCCCGGGTGAGGAGGTCTGCCGGATGATCCGGGAGGTCTCCGATACCCCGGTCCTGATGCTGACGGCCAAGTCGGCCGAGGAGTACCGCCTGGAGGGATTCAGCCTCGGGGCTGACGATTATATATCCAAACCGTTCAGCCCGCGGGAACTGGTGGCCCGGCTGAAGGCCGTCCTGAGGCGGGCCAATAAGAACAGTCCCTCGGGACCGATCATCTTTGGCATCGGGGATCTGACTATCGACGAGGAGCGACATCAGGTTACCCGTGGGGGGGCTGCGGTCAACTTGACGCCGACTGAGTTCAAGCTACTTTCCACCCTGGCCTCCAGCCCGGGGAGGGTCTTCAGCCGTCTCGAGCTGATCAACCGGGTTCAGGGCTACGATTTTGAAGGCTACGAGCGGACGATCGACGCCCATATGAAGAACCTCAGGCAGAAGCTGGGGGAGGATCCAAAGAACCCGCGCTACCTTCTGACGGTCTTCGGGGTTGGATATAAGTTCGGGTCGCCTGCCGGGGGCGGGCATGTTTAGAAACCTGAAATCGCGCCTGATTCTGGCCATGGTCGGGCTAGCCGCCGGTTCGATCTTAATCGTCGGGTTGCTGGTCAACGGGGCCTTAACCACCAGATTTGAGGATTACCTGCGTGCCAATCTTGATGAGCGGTCCCGCACAATGGCCGGGGCCCTTGGCCGGGCTTACGAGGCCAGGGGAGGATGGGATCAGAGAATGCTGATGGACTTGACCCATCTGGCCATGAGCGAGAGCCTGAGCCTCGAACTAAAAAGCCCCGAGGGCACGGTTCTCTGGCGGACTATGGGCATGGGGATGGGCATGATGCCCCGCATGCCCGGAATGCACGAAATGCCGGGCACGGGTGGGAATCTAGGCGGGATGGCCAGCAGCTCGCAGGATGTGAAAGCCGGGAACCGGACGGTGGCCGTTCTGACCCTGCGGGCCAGGGGGGGGCCGGGAGTTTTTTCAAACCTGGAGCTGGCCTTTCTCCGCGGCCTGAACCGGAGCATACTGATATCCGGCCTTGGGGTCGGGGCTTTGGCTCTCGTGGCGGGGCTTTTGATGGCTTCCGGGGTGACCCGCCCACTGGCCTCGGTTACCGATGCCGCCCGCCGGATCAGGTCGGGTGACCTGAGCGTCAGGGTGGGGGAATCCGGGCCGGAGGAGGTTAGGGAGCTGGGCTCGGCCGTTAACCATTTGGCTGAGGGGCTGGCGACCCAGGAGAAACTGCGGCGGCGGCTGACCGCCGACGTGGCGCATGAGCTCAGGACCCCGCTGGCGACCATGCAGAGCCATCTCGAGGCCTTCTCCGACGGGGTCTGGGAAGCGACCCCGGAACGGCTGGCGGTCTGCCAATCAGAACTGCTCAGGCTGGTCCGGTTGGTCGGGGACTTGGAGCGGCTGGCTCAGGCCGAGGCCGAGCCCAAGCTGGAAATCGAGGAGATAGCGGCCAGGGAGGTTGTTGACAGGACAGCCGGGGCCTTCCAAGCTGCCTTTGCCGCCAAGGGGGTTCAGTTGGTTCTTAACCCCGGCGACTCCGGCCTGAAGGTCAGGGCCGACCGGGATAAATTGGCCCAAATCCTGGGCAACCTGGTTTACAATGCCCTCAAATACACGCCGCCGGGCGGGCGGGTTGGCATCGAGGCCCGGTCTGATGGGGCAAGGATCATTTTTGAGGTCAGCGATACCGGTCCGGGAATCCCAGAGGAGGAGCTGCCGTTTGTTTTCGAGCGGTTTTACCGCGGGGATCCGTCACGAACCAGACTGACCGGTGGGGCCGGGCTGGGCCTGGCCATTGCCATGGCCCTGGCCAGGGCCCACGAGGGGACGATCGAAGTTGAAAGCCAGGTTGATCGGGGCAGCAGGTTCAGGCTGATCCTTCCGGCCTGACCGGCCGGGTTCCCGGCTATCCCGCGAAACGAAAAAATTCACGAGATCTTCATTGGGTCTTCAAAGCTTCTCCATAGTTTTGTGGTAAGTTGAGGACGAAACGATTTCCCGAAGCGATTGGAGGTCGGTGAAGATGTCTAAGAAACTATGGCTGCTGGGGCTAGTGGTTTTGCTGGCCGTTGCTCTTTTCCTGATCCAGTCCCCCCTGGCTTCGGCGGTAACCTCGCCAGGTCCCGGACCCTGGATGATGGGGATGATGCGCGATCCGGCCATGGCTGGGATGCGGGCCCAGATGATGGCGGGGATGCGGGGAATGACGCCGGAGATGACGCCGGAGGAAATGTGCAAGTGCTGCGGGGAGCAGATGGAGAAGTTTAAGGCCGGAGACAAGGCCGGAGAGACGAAGCCGCAATAGCTTATACCCTCTCCGGCCGGCGGCTCTCGATCTTCTTCTGGAGCTTGATGACGGCGTCGATCAGGGCCTCGGGCCGGGGCGGGCAACCGGGAACGTAGACGTCGACCGGAACGATCTTGTCCACGCCATTGACAACATTGTAGGCCCCGGCGTAGGGCCCGCCGTGGGTGGCGCAGGCACCCATGGCAATCACCCATTTTGGCTCGGGCATCTGATCGTAAAGCCTCTTGATGACTGGGGCCATCTTCTCGCTGACGGTGCCAGCCACGATCATCAGATCCGACTGGCGGGGGGAGGCCCTGAAGACCATTCCCAGGCGGTCAAGGTCGTAGCGCGAGGCCCCGGCGGCCATCATTTCAATAGCGCAACAGGCGATACCGAAGAGCATATACCAGAGCGAGTTCTTGCGTCCCCAGCTCAGAAGAGTTTCGATTTTGGTGGCGATTACTCCGGGCAGGTATTGGTAGACCCCCGGCAGCGGCTCGGTGACCCGGTAATTTTCTGGTGACAGGCCGGCCAACCCCTTTTCGAAGAATTGTCGTGCGGATCATAACAGCGGATCTTAACATCAATAGCTTGATGCTCGCCGCCGGGCCCCACACATCGAAAATCTTGGTCCTCCACCAAGGTTTTTTTATTTTTGTGGGCTTTTTGGCTCCCAAAAGAAGGATTTCACCTCCAGTGGGGAGAATAGTGGGTCTACTGTGGTACAAAGTGGTGGAAAGTGGAGGATCAGTAGCGCCGGCTGAGTCAGACGGGGCAGGAAGGGGGTGGCCGGGATGTTCATGGGTGAGTTCAACCACAGCGTCGACGAAAAGGGACGCCTGATCATGCCGGCCAAGTTCCGCGAGGGCCTCGGGCTCAACTTCGTCATCACCAAGGGCCTGGACAACTGCCTCTTCGTTTATCCCAAGGCTGAGTGGCAGAATCTCGAGGCCAAGCTGAAGTCTTTGCCGGTAACTAATACCTCGGCCCGGGCCTTCTCACGCTTTTTCTTTTCGGGCGCGACTGAGGCCGAACTTGATAAACAGGGGCGGGTGCTGCTCCCGCCCAACCTGAGGGATTACTCAAAACTGGACCGCGACGTAGTCGTTATCGGAGTGTCCAACCGGGTCGAGATCTGGTCCAAGGCCGAATGGGAAAGATACATCCAGCAGGCTGACGAGTCTTTCGAGGAGATCGCCGAGAAGATCGTCGACCTGGGAATTTGAGCTAACGGGTGATGGCCTTGGAATTTGAGCACCGCCCGGTGCTGCTGAAGGAAGTCATCCGGTGCCTGGAGCCCAAACCGGGCGGCGTTTACATCGACGGGACCCTGGGCGGGGCCGGACACGCTTATGAGATCCTGAAGCTGATCTCCCCCGGGGGCAGGTTGCTTGGGATCGACCGCGACGACCGGGCTCTTCAGGCGGCGGCCCAGCGACTAATGCCCTACCGCGAGCAAACGGTTCTGGCGCGGGGCAATTACGCCGAGATGGACCGCTTGGCCGGCGAACATGGCATCACCGGTGCCGACGGGGTCTTGCTCGATATCGGAGTTTCTTCCCCGCAGCTTGACGAGAGTGAGCGCGGGTTTTCTTACCGGACCAGCGCCCCGCTGGACATGCGGATGGATCAGAGGCAGTCGTTGACGGCCAGAGAATTGGTCAACCAACTGCCCCAGGATCAATTGGCACGGATCATCTTCGAATACGGGGAGGAGAAATTCTCCCGGCGCATTGCCTCCCGGATCGCCCGCGAGCGGGAGGAGTCCCCGATTGAAACCACCGACCGCCTGGCCCAAATCGTAAAAGAGGCGATACCGGCCGCGGCCAGGAGAACTGGGCCCCATCCCTCCAGACGGACATTCCAGGCCCTCAGGATCGCTGTCAACGATGAACTCGGATCCCTCCGCCGGGGCATCGAAGCGGCGGTAAAGATCCTGAGGCCTGGTGGCCGGCTGGCCGTTATAACCTTCCACTCGTTGGAGGACCGCATCTGCAAGGACGCCTTGGCCGGACTGTCCAAGGAATGTCTTTGCCCCCCGGAACTGCCGGTTTGTATCTGCAACCACCGCCCGGCCCTGAAGATGATCACGCGCAAGCCGGTTACGGCTGGCGAGGAAGAACTTCATGATAACCCGCGCTCTCGCAGCGCCAAGCTCAGGGCAGCCGAACGCCTGGACCAGGGAAGGCCAGGGGAATAACAAGACTACCAAGGAAGGGGGCCGAATACCTTGATAGGGAGATTTGAAGGCACATCGGCCAGATCTCTTGAATTTCCGGGTTACGGCCAATGGACTGAGGATTCCCGGTTTGAGTCCTCGACCAAGGCTTGCCCGGCGAGCCGGCCTCGGACCCGCTGGCGTATGGCCCGCCGCACCGCGGTAACCTGCGCCGTGCTCTGGATAATGGCCGTCTTCTTGGGCCTGGGCGTGGTCCAGCGCCATGCCGAGACCGCCCGGGTCGGATACGACCTGGCGGCGCTCGAAGCCCAGGCTGCCGCTTTAGAAGAAGAAAACCATGCCCTGAAGGTCAGGGTGGCCAGCCTGGAATCTCCGGGGCGGATTTACCAAATCGCTACCTCCAAACTCGGCATGGTCAGACCCAAGGGGTTTGAGGTAGCCGCAGTGCCTTCCGCATCCGGCGTGGCGCTCAGCCAACCAGGCTCCTTCCCTGAAATTCCGTCCGGGAACTGGTTGGCGAAGGCCGCTCAGCGCCTCTTGGTCGTTTTAGCCGGGCCCGCCCGGGCCGAGGCTAAGGGCATGAGATAACGGGGGGACCAAACCGGTGCCGATCCCAGGAGTAAACTTCCGGCGGAGGATGCTAATTATCTTTGTCTGCACCGCCGGGTTTTTCTTTTTCCTGACCGGTCGCTTGGGGTATATTCAGTTCGCCCAGGGAGAGTGGCTGCGGGCACAGGCCATGGAGGTCCGGCTTCGCGATATTCCGGTCGAGGCTAAGCGCGGCCTGATTACCGACCGCAATCACCGCGAGCTGGCCGTCAGCATGAACGCCGACTCGGTCTTTGCCATGCCGGTTCAGGTCAAAAACCCGGCCGAGGTCGCCCGCCTCCTGAGCGATAGCCTGAAGATCGATTATGACCGCACCTTCAACCGGCTGACCCAAATGCGGTCATTTGTCTACATCAAGCGCAAGATCACCCCGGAGGAGTCCAAAGCCATCCGGGAGTTGATTAAAGAAAAGCGGCTCACCGGGGTCGACCTGACCCAGGAGGGCAAGCGGGTCTATACCAAGGAGAGAGTCGCGGCCCATCTGGTGGGAATTGCCGGGATCGACAGCCAGGGACTTGAAGGACTGGAAAAGCAATACGACGAACAGCTTAGAGGGCGCCCGGGCCGAATTCAGATTGAGGCCGACGCCCGCGGTCGTACTATCAATGGGGCGGCTCACCAGTATATTCAGCCGCGTGATGGCAACACCCTGATCACTACGATCGATGAGAACATCCAGTACATCGCCCAGCGCGGGGTCGACCGGGCGATGCTGGAGACCAAGGCCAAACGGGCCGGGATCATCGTCATGGACGTCAAGACCGGTGGCATCCTGGCCATGGCCATGGCTCCCGACTTTGACCCCAACCGGTTTGGTGACTGGCCGGATGCCAACCGCCGCAACTGGATGATCGCTGACACCCTTGAGCCTGGATCCATGTTCAAACCCCTGGTGGCGGCGGCGGCTATGGAGGAAGGGCTGATCTCCAAAGACACGCCCTTCAATGCCCCGGCCGGTCTCCGGATGGCCGGTTACACCATTAACAACTGGAACAACCGGCCGGTAACCGGCACCCTGCAGGACGTCATTGCCCAGTCGAGCAACACCGGGTTCGTTCAGATCGGGCTAAAGTTGGGGATACCCAAGTTTTATCAGTATCTTCGAGCCTTCGGGATGACCGAGGAAACCGAAATCGACCTCCCCGGCGAGGCCAAAGGAATCAACCCGCCTGAGAAAAGGGCTACCCAGCTTGATCTGGCCACCATGTCCTTCGGGCAGACCTTGACGGTAACCCCGCTGCAGATGGTCCGGGCGATGGCGGCCATAGCCAATGATGGCTACCTGATGACCCCGCACCTGGCCGGTGAGATCCGCTCCCCCGAGGGCGAGGTGCTCAGGAAGCAAGAGGCCCGCCCGGTTCGCCAGGTGATTTCCCGCCAGGTGGCCCGAGAGCTTTCGGCCCTAATGGAACGGGTTATCTCCCAGGGAACCGGGCGCAACGCTTACGTTCCAGGTTACCAGGTGGCCGGCAAGACCGGCACGGCCGAAAAGCTTCCTCGGGGGAGCGGCAAGTACATCGCTAACTTTGTCGGGTTCGGCCCGGTCAAGAATCCTCGACTGGCGGTGGTAATTATTATCGATGAGCCCGTTGGGGTCTATTACGGGGGTCAGATCGCCGCGCCCGTTTTTGGTGAGATCATGGGCGATCTGCTCCGCTACCTCGAGATCCCGCCGGAGCAGTCGCTGACCTCCAAGCCCGGGGAGCCGCCGCGGCCATTGGAGCAGCCGGCGGCGGTTCCCAGCCTGCTGAACCTGACCCCGGCCGATGCGGAGCGCGACGCCAGGGCGGCCGGTTTCGTCCTGAAGACGGGCGGTGATGGGCTGCTGATCACTCACCAGACCCCTCCTCCCGGGGCGGTGCTGCGGAAAGGGTCGGTCATCTCGGCTGAGGCCAGGACCATCTTCCCGGGCCAGGGACAAATGACCGTCCCCAACCTGAAGGGAAAAAACATCAAGGACGCAGCCGCCTTGTTGGGTCTGCTCAATCTGCGAATCAAAGTGGCCGGTACCGGGGTCGCGGTCAAGCAGGAGCCGGCTCCAGGCACCAAAGTCGAACCCGGAACCTTTGTCACTGTTGAGTTTTCTCCCCCCCATTGACCAGAGTCAGGCACCACGGGCGGGGATGGGACATAAGTTGAGATGGCTGCGGGTACTTTAGGCCAACCGCCGCACAAACCAGGTGGAGGTTTTGGATGTTACTGGAGCGGCTTCTCAAATCAATACCCGGTTCGGTCCTGACCGGACCCGGGGACCTGGACGTGGAGGCTCTTACATACGATTCGCGTCTGGCGGTCCCTAATTCCCTTTTTGTAGCCATCAAAGGTTTCAACCAGGACGGCCACGATTTTGTTGATGACGCCATCGACCGCGGGGCCCGGGTAATCGTGGCTGAAAGAGAAATCCAGGTTCCTCCCAGCGTCGCCTTGGTTATAGTCGATTCTAGCCGGAAAGCCCTGGCCTTGCTTTCGGCCCAGTTTTATGACCACCCGTCAAAAAAGCTTCGGATGATCGGAGTTACCGGCACCAACGGGAAGACGACAACCACTCACCTGATTCGGGCCATCCTAAAAAAGGGCGGGCACCAGGTCGGCTTGATTGGAACCGTCCAGAATTATATCGGTGATGAACCGCGCCCGGTGGAGCGGACCACCCCCGAATCCCTTGACCTTCAGTTCCTGTTGGCCGGAATGGCCCGCAAGGGCTGTACCTACGCCGTGATGGAGGTCTCGTCTCACGCCCTTGACCTCGAAAGGGTTGCCTCTTGCGAGTTTGATGTCGGGGTCTTCACCAACCTCACCCAGGATCACCTTGATTTTCACGCCACCCTGGCTAACTACCTTCGGGCCAAGTCCAGGCTGTTCTCAGGCCTTGGGTCCGCTTACCACGGCTCGATTAAGCCCGGCCCGAAATACGCGGTGATCAACGCCGATTCGGGCTCAGCCGGCGCGATCAGGTCGGCCACCTCGGTTCCGGTTTATTCTTACGGTCTGGATCAGGCCTGGGCCGCCGCCTCTGACATTGAGATATCGACCGGCGGCATTTCGTACCTGGCACGCTGGCCCCGGGGAGAGGCCCGAGTAAAGCTGAACCTATCCGCGCGGTTCAACATTTATAACTCGCTGGCGGCCGTGACCGTCGGCCTGAGGGAAGGGATCCCAATGGAATCTATTCTCGAGGCCCTGGCCGAGGTCCAGGGCGTCGACGGCCGCCTGGAGCCGGTGGCCGAAGGGCAGGACTTCAGTGTTTTTGTCGATTACGCTCATACCCCGGACGGCCTGGAGAACCTCCTGCAGACGGCCCAGGAACTGGCCGGAGGCCGCATTATCGTCGTCTTTGGCTGCGGCGGCGACCGCGACCGGACAAAGCGTCCGATTATGGGCCGGCTGGCTGCCCGGTACGCCGATTACTGTATCGTGACCTCCGACAACCCGCGCAGTGAGGAGCCTGAGTCGATCATCCACGAAATTGAGGCCGGGGTGCGAGAAGAGGACGCTGGCCGCGGCCGCTACGAAAAGATTGTCGACCGAGAAAAGGCCATCGAAAAGGCGATCAGCATGGCTCGGACTGGAGATATTGTTCTGATTGCCGGCAAGGGGCACGAAAGTTACCAGATATTCCAAAACCAAGTGATTCGGTTTGACGACCGCGAGGTGGCCCATGACAAGCTGCGCCAGCGGCTGGCTTCAAAGAAAAGGGCCGCCAATGGAGGCAAGTTTTGAAGATACCGCCCCTTAACCTTGAGGAAGCGGCCAAAGAGCTTGGAGCCAGCCTGTACGGACGGACGGGGGGGCCACTAACCGGTGTCGCCGTCGATAGCCGTCAGGTGGAGCCGGGTGACCTTTTTATTGCCGTAAAAGGGGCCAAGGTCGACGGGCACAGATTCCTCAGGGACGTTTTCGCCCGGGGGGCCGGGGCGGCTTTAGTTCGGGGCGATTGGAACCGCTTCGCTTCCCCGTCTGACGTCACGGGCTCGTTGATCGTGCTGCCCGATGGCCAGGACACGACCGAGGCCCTGGGCCGCCTCGGGCAATGGCGCTTTCGAAGAGCCAGGGCAGATAGAAAACCGATTCCGGTAGTCGGGGTGACCGGCAGCGCCGGCAAGACCAGCACTAAAGAAATGGTGGCCACGGTCCTTGAGGTCCGGTACCCGACCCTGAAGAACGAGGGGAACCTCAACACCGAGTTTGGTCTGCCGATGACGATGCTTCGGACCGAGCCCGACCACCGGGCGGCCGTCTTTGAGATGGGAATGCGCGGTTTGGGGGAGATCAGCCAGCTTTGTCGCCTGGCCTCACCCTCAATCGGGGTGGTGACCAACGTTGGTTTGGCCCACCTTGAGCTCTTGGGATCGATCGAGAATATCGCCCGGGCCAAGGGAGAACTGCCTGAAGCCCTCCCGCCGGAAGGGACGGCGGTTCTCAGCTCTGACGACCCATGGGTTCGCGGTATGTCCCAGCACACACGGGCCAGGGCGGTTTTCTTCGGGCTCGATCCGGTCTGGGAACCGTCCTTCACCGCCATTGACCTTCGTTCGCTGGGTGATCAAGGGCAGGTCTTCACCTTGATTATGCCAGAGGGAGCGGCCCCAGTGCGCCTGCCTGCCTTGGGCCGCCATCAGATTCTCAACGCCCTGGCGGCGTCAGCCGCGGCCTGGGCTCTTGGTTTTAGGCTGGACGAGATCGTTCAGGGTCTGGAGGCCCTCCGGCCCAGTCAGGCACGCGCCAGAATCGTTCGTGCCGGCGGTGCGACCCTGATTGACGACACCTACAACGCCAGCCCAGCCTCGACCCGGGCCGCTCTGAAGGTCCTGGCAGACCTGGGTCCGGGCCGGAGGGTAGCGGTGCTGGGCAACATGTTTGAACTGGGCGCTGAGGCCGAGGAGGGCCACCGCCAGGTCGGCCGGGAGGCGGCCGCCTGCGGCGTCGACCTGCTAGTGACGGTCGGCGAGCTGGCCCGCTGGATTGCCGGCGAGGCCGTTAGGGCCGGGCTTTCGCCTGAAGGAGTCCTGTCCTTTGACGACAAATCAGGGGTGAGCGCTGCCCTTAAGGAGCGGGTTCGCCCGGGTGACCTGGTCCTGTTCAAAGGGTCGCGGGGAATGAAAATGGAAGAGCTGCTAGCCGCCCTGGAGAGTTACCTTGGGAAGAAGGAGTAAAGAACTGTGCCGGTGCCCTTTCAACCGCTGGTTCTGGCTTTTTTCATCGCCCTGACATCATCTTGGCTGCTTGGACCGGTCTTAATACCGGTTTTAAAACGACTCAAACTTGGTCAGTCCATCCGCGAGGACGGCCCACGGGGGCACTTTCAGAAGGCCGGGACACCGACGATGGGTGGGCTGATTTTTCTGGTTGCCCTTGCCCTGGCCGTGACTCTGGCAGTCTTCTTTGGCCAGATTGAGTTTAGCCTGGAGCTGGGGATCGCGATGCTGGTGATCATGGGGTTTGGGGCGATCGGTTTTGCTGACGACTTCATAAAGGTCGCCCTCAAGCGGCCATTGGGGCTGAGAGCCCGCGAGAAGCTGGCTGCTCAGGTGGCGCTGGGCGCCGCCGTCTGGTGGACGGCAACGGTTCAACTCGGACTGGGCTCAGAAGTTCGCCTGCCCTTTACTGGGACAGACATCCAACTTGGACTTTTTTATTCCATATTTGTCCTTTTGGTACTGCTGGGCGCCTCGAACGCCGTAAACATCACCGATGGACTCGACGGGCTGGCTGCCGGTTCGTCCACGGCGGCCTACCTGGCCATTATGCTGATTGGGGTGTACTCAGGCCGGATTGAGGTCGCCGTTATCTGCGCGGCCATGATCGGAGGACTTTTGGGGTTCTTGCGCTTCAACCTTCACCCAGCCAAGGTCTTCATGGGGGATACCGGCTCCATGGCCCTGGGGGGCGGGCTTGGGGTTCTGGCGATCCTGACTAAGACCGAGCTGCTCTTGCCGATTATCGGCGGCCTGTTCGTTATAGAAACTCTCTCGGTCATGATCCAGGTTATATCTTTCCGGCTCGCGGGCCGGCGCGTCTTCAAGATGAGCCCGATCCATCATCACTTCGAGCTAAGCGGGTGGTCCGAAGCCCAGGTGGTCAGACGCTTCTGGGCCGTGGCGGCACTGCTGGCCCTATTTGGGTTGACCGGTCTCAAAGGAATGGGTGGCTGAATGAGCAAGGTCAAGCCGGCTGATTCCGGGATCCTGTTTGCGGTTTTAGCCCTGCTGGGGATCGGCCTGGTTATGGTCTACAGCTCCAGCTCGGTTAAGGCCGAGATGATTTACGAGGACGGCTTTTATTTTTTAAAGCGCCAGGCTTCTTGGGCGGTTATTGGCGTGGCGTTGATGTTTTTTTTCTCCAAGATCGACTATTGGATCTTGAAAAAATGGGCCAAAATCGTTTTTGCGGCTAACCTCTTGCTGCTGGTCCTGGTTTTGGTGCCCGGGATCGGCCGGGTGGTCAACGGAGCCCAGCGCTGGATCGGGTTTGGGAGTTTTGCGGTCCAGCCGTCGGAGTTCATGAAGATGGCCTTTGTCCTATTCTTGGCCTGGTCACTCTGCCGCTCGCTCGAGCACATTGGTGACTTCTGGAGAGGCCTGGCGCCCCGGCTGGCCCTTCTTGGGCTTGTGTTTGCCCTGGTAATGCTTCAGCCAGATATGGGAACCTCACTGGCCATTGCCGGCACAGTCATCGTCATGCTCTTCGCGGCCGGGGCCAAAGTCTGGCACCTGGCCGGCCTCGCCGCCTCGGCCCTGCCTCTGCTCGGGGTGATGATCTGGGTAGCCCCTTACCGGCTCAAACGAATCACCTCATTTCTTGACCCTTTTGCCGATCCTCAGGGCTCGGGTTACCATATCATTCAGTCTCTGTACGCTCTCGGCTCGGGCGGTCTTTTCGGCCTCGGTCTCGGGCGCAGCCGCCAGAAATTCTTTTACCTGCCCGAACAGCATACTGACTTCATCTTCGCCATCATTGGGGACGAGCTTGGGTATCTGGGCGGCCTGGTCATTATCGCGCTGTTCGCGCTGCTGGCCTGGCGCGGCTTCATGGTCGCCACCAACGCCCCCGATTCATTCGCCGGGCTGATGGCCGTGGGGATCACCGCCATGATAGTTGTACAGGGAGCCATCAATATCGGTGTGGTGACTTCGTCAATGCCCATCACCGGCATCCCGCTTCCTTTCTTGTCGTACGGGGGAAGCTCGCTGCTTCCAACCATGGCCGGGGTCGGGATCTTGCTAAACATATCCAAGCACACGAGGCGATAAGGGGGAAGCGGTTTGCGTCTGCTGATCGCCGGTGGCGGGACCGGGGGACACATCTACCCGGCCCTTTCTATACTCGGTGGCTTCAAAGCTAAATTCCCGGGGGCGGAAGTCCTTTACGTCGGAACGCGGGAGGGACTGGAGGCCGGTCTCGTGCCCCGGGAGGGAATTCCGTTTAGGACGATAACCGCCCGGGGGGTAATGGGCAAATCACCTTTGGCGGCGGCTCGAGGGGTGTTCGACGCCTTTCGGGGGCTGGCCGAATCGATCAGATTGGTCCGGGAATTCCGGCCGGATGTGGCGGTCGGAACCGGTGGCTACGTTACCGGACCGGTGATCCTGGCCGCCAAAGCCTGCGGGGTTTCCTGCGCGATCCAGGAGCAAAACGTGATTCCCGGTATGACTAACCGGCTGCTGGGGCGGTTGGTCGATCGGGTTTTTTTACCTTTTGAGGAGGCTCGGGCCTATTTTCCGGACAGCCCGAAGGTTTCCGTCCCCGGGAATCCGCTCCGGCCGGAGATTCTCGAGGCCGGGCGTCAGGCTTCCCGGGATGAGCTTGGAATCAGGCCTGGGGACAGGGTGGTCTACGTCTTTGGAGGCAGCCGGGGGGCGGCCAGCATCCACCGGGCGATGGTCGAAACCCTCCCGCGGCTGTCGAGGCTAAAAGGTCTGGTCGTTTTTTACGTCACTGGACAAGCTCACTATCAAGAGGTCACCGGGGCCCTGGGAGCCAGTGGCTGGAGCCCGGCCGGTCATCCCGGGGTGAGGATTTCCCCCTATCTCTACCGGGCCGGACCGGTCCTGGCCGCGGCCGATCTGGTTATCTGCCGGGCCGGGGCGATGACCCTCTCAGAGATCACTGCCCTGGGGCTGCCAGCGGTTATCGTCCCTTCCCCAAACGTCGCCAATAACCACCAGGAGCATAACGCCCGGGTTCTCGAAAAGGCTGGGGCGTCCGTGGTCATCAAGGACTCTGATCTAAACGGGCCGGCCCTGGCCGATCTGGTCTTGGAGCTGCTTGGGGATCCGGATCGTCTCGGGCAAATGGCTCAGGCCAGCCGGTCTCTGGGACGCCCACGCGCCCTGGATGAGATCGTGGAAACCTTGTCAGCTATGGCCGGAAGGGGGGTGGGGTGAGATGTCACCCCTAATTTCTGGGCTGCGTAATATAATCCCGGAAAGGCTTCGCCTGAGCGAGCCGATGAACCGCCACACTTCGTGGCGTATCGGCGGCCCGGCCGAATTTTTCTGCCGGGTTCATGACGTTGAGGAACTCCGTGCCGTGATCAACCTCTTCCGGCGCCATGGAACCCCTTGGCGCATCTTGGGCGGGGGGACCAATCTCCTGGTAAGCGATCAAGGGGTTGAGGGCGGGGTTATTCAGCTTACCGGCGGCTTTCGCCGGAGCCGGTGGGAGGATTCGAGGTTCATTTGCGGAGCCGGCAATTTCCTGGCCCGTTTGGCCCGGCAGGCGTTGGATTCGGGCCACGCCGGGCTGGAATTTGCCGGGACCATACCCGGCACCGTCGGAGGGGCCGTGGTCGGGAACGCCGGAACCCCGCTGGGGTGTATGGCTGACATTATCCGGGAGACCAGCCTGCTTGGGTCCGATGGCCGGGTTAGGGCCCTGACCGGGGAAGAGATTGGATTCGAGTACCGCCATTCCTCGCTCAAGGGGACGGATTGGGTAGTCCTCGAAGCGGTCTTCGATCTGCCATCGGGCGATTCAAACCTGATCCGGGAGCGAATGGAGGCCCAACTGGCGTCCAGGCGCCAGAGGCAGCCCTGGCAATTGCCCAGCGCCGGTAGTGTTTTCAGGAACCCGCCCGGCGACTATGCCGGGAGGTTGATCGAAGCCGCCGGGCTCAAAGGGGCCCGCCGCGGGGCCGCCCAGGTCTCGGAGATGCATGCCAACTTCATCGTTAATCTTGGCGGGGCCTCGGCCAGCGACGTGCTCGGCTTGATTGAAGAGGCCAAGAAATTGGTCTTGGATCGATTTGGGGTTTTGCTCGAAGAAGAAATTCTCTACTGGGGCTAGAGTGGCGTGGGCCGGCTCTGCCCTGAATGAAGCCGGCCCTTACGTTTTATCCCCGGAGGTGGCCACTTTGGCTCGGTTTGTCATCCAAGGCGGTCGGCCGCTACAGGGGACGGTCAGGATCAGTGGGGCCAAGAACGCGATTCTTCCCGTGCTGGCCGCCAGTGTTCTGACTTCTGAGGATTGCGTCATCCACGATGTTCCGCGGCTCAGGGACGTCGAGGTCATGGTCGAAATCCTCCGTGCCCTGGGAGCTGAAGTCGAACCGGTCAACGGCGGCACGACCCTGCTGGTAAACTGTCGAGATCTGAGGAATTCAGAGATCCCTCCTACCCTGATGCGCGAGATTCGTTCATCAATTTTTTTGATGGGTCCCTTGCTCGGGAGGCTCGGCCAGGTTAGGTGCTCGCACCCTGGTGGCTGCGCCATCGGTTCGAGGGACATCGACCTGCACCTGATGGGGCTTGGCGCCCTGGGGGCCAAGATTGAGGAGAAGTACGGCTATATTGATGCCCGCGCCAAGGCGTTGAGGGGCCGGGAGATTTATCTGGACCTGCCCAGCGTTGGGGCCACCGAGAACATTATGATGGCTGCGGTTTTGGCCGAAGGGACGACGGTGATTCACAACGCAGCCCGGGAGCCGGAGATCGTTGATTTGCAGAACTTTTTGAACCGCTTGGGCGCCAGGGTCAAGGGCGCCGGCTTGGACGTTATCCGAATCGA
>JBGFRN010000274.1:0-4185 GCA_041695105.1 Bacillota bacterium
ATTCGGACCATACGAGGAAAATCCCGTTGGCGGCTTAATGCCTCAACTCCAGCTCAACTTCTATCTCTCTTGGCATTCGGACCGTACGGGGATAATCCCGATGGCGGCATCACTGCCTCAACTCCAGCTCAACTTCTATCTCAAAAGTGCGAGGCCAGGGAAGCCGGGCGGAGAACCGGCCCAGGCTATATCCCAGGGCGCCAGGACCAAGCCGAAAGACCTCGGCGGCCAGCCCCTGCAACTCCTCCCCGGCCCGAGCGCTAACGATCGGGTGGCCGCCGCCCAGGTTAAGACTGCTGAAGCCCTGCTCCTGAAGCCAGGCGTTGAGGCGGGTTCGGACCCGGGTCTGGTAGTAGTAGTCGTCCAAGATCCGAGTGACCAGCGCCTCCTGGTGGAGCCGCTCCTGGCGGCCGCCGTCGATCTGACGCAGGACGGTCATGGCCAGGGCGGTCCCCAGGGTATTGCCCGCCGTATTCCAGGCGGCATAGCCGTAAAGCCGTGTCCACGGCGCCTCTCGGAGAAGGCGTTCGGTTAAGAACGGGTCGGCGCCGTTGGCGAAGGCCACATCGGCCACAGCCGCGGGACAACCGGTCTCCAGGGCTTCACGGATCTGCTGTAGCAGGGCCGGGCTGCCATCGGTGACCTCCGCCAGCCGATTCTCCTCCCCGGCAGGACCGTCCTGGGCAAGGTCGTGGGCATCGCCATACCGCTTCACCGGGGTGTTGACGAACAGGCTGATCCCCTCGTCGCCCGCTCTGGCGCCCGCCGCCTCGATCTGCAAGGCAGCCGTCTCGCGGAGGGGCCGGTCCTCATAGGGAGCGGCAATCAGGGCAGTCGCCTCGTGGCTGTACACCGGTTTGATGCCGGGGATCTCTCGCTTGAGCAGGGCGGCCCTGGAGAGGAGCAGCAGTGAGCCCTCATCGGCGCCGGGCAGCAGGCGGACCCGGTCCTCCACCCCGGTCAGCCGCACCAGCCGGTCCAGCGCTTCCTGTTCGATCCGGTGAATCCCTTGCGGGCTGCAATCCTCCTGCAGCAGCAGCAGGAAGTCGATGATTCCGGCTGCTGTCAGCCGGACAACCTCCCGGTTAATCAGGTGATTGCGCTCCCGGGCGGCAGTGTAAGCGGATAGGGCAGACGGGGGAATCAGGCGCTCCAGCGCCTGTGCCTCGGTCGCCTGCACGGGGTCCGCCACCGCCTGGGACCAGCGGTGAATCATCTGGTGATGGTTGACCGCCTCGGGGCTGCTGCAGGTGATGCCTAGCCGCATCACCACGCTGGCGACGTAGAGCTTCAGCCCCAGGTTTTTCAGCTCCGCCAAGACCGAAAGCCGACGGAGCGCTTCCTCGGTAGAAACGGCGGGGGTGCGGGAGGCAATCAGCCCACCGTAGAGCAACATGTCCAGGTTCAGGATTGCGCCATGGCAGCCCGGGGCGTGTCGCCGAAGCCAATGGGCCAGTGCCAACCCGTCACCCGGGGTCAGAAAGAAGCCCAGCAGCTCCTGGGGCGGGCTGACCAGCTCAATCTCCCCCAGGGGGGCAATCATGGCGGGAAAGCGTCTGGTAATCGGCCGGTCGTCGAGGGGTAGGAAGAGCCATCGCTTCATAGGCTGTCCACAGCTTTCCGGAATGCGGCGGTGGCCGCGTAGATCTCGTCGGCGCCCTTGCCGGTTACTATGGCGCCGATCATAACCGCCCGCACGCCGCACTGCGCCAGCGGTCGCAGGTCCTCAGGCGCCAGCCGCCGCTGGCTGGGGACTACCACTGGCTGAGGCGCCAGGGAGGCGACCATTCGGTACTGGAGCAGGTCCCTGGCCGTGAGCGGCCGACCGTACCCATCCGGATGGATGATCGAAGCTTCGATCAACGCTGTCGGCAGCCCGCCCAGGGCGGCAATCTCCCCTGGTGTGTAGGTCCAGTCCGGGGCAAGCATGAAGTCGGCGCCCGGAATGGCGAACCAGGCAGCAGGCAGGTGATGGGCATACATCGAAATCGTAGTCAGGCCCATTGCCACAGCCTGAACAACCTCTTGCGCCGAAATCCCGAAATCGCCGCCTGCCACCAGGCCCACCGGGCGATCCCCGGCGATGCGCAGAATCTCCGCGAGTGCATCCCGCTCCTCTGCCAGGCTGCCGAAGCAGGCGCCGCTAGCCCGGTGGCGAACATTGATATGTGCCTTGAGCGCATCTGCCCCAGCCTCAACGGCGGCCCGTGCAAGATCGGGGGTGTTGGTTGGAAGACTTGCCAGTAGACTCATAGACTGTGCTCGCAACAAGTCGGACAGTCGCACCGCTCTTCCCTCGCTTTGATGTCAGTTCTCCGCCGTTCTACTCGGATCATATCACTCTGAAAAACTGCAGTCAATAACTATTGCCCTAAATTTGCGGCTTTATTGTTTAGCTTTGTTGTGGTAAAGTTGAGGTAGCTTTCTTACGAAAGGACGATGCAGGTGGCCAGAAGGAAAAAGGAAATCACGTTGCAGGATCTGAGTGAACGGCTGGGGATATCCCGTTTCACCATCTCCAAGGCCCTATCAGGCAAGGAAGGCATGAGCGAAAAGACTAGGGAGCTGATCATCAGCACCGCCAGGGAGCTGGGATACCCCTTCAAGGGTGATGCTAGGCGACCCGGTCAGTGGTCCACCCTGGCGGTGGTGATCCCCTCCCGCTTTATTAGCGAGTTTTCCTACTTTGCCGACCTCTTGCAGGGCGCCGAATCGGCGGCCCGGGAGGCAGGCTGCCTGCTGGGGGTCATCGGCATCGAGCAGAGCGAAGAGCAGGCCGTCAGGATTCCGCCATCCATCCTGGAAGCAGACGGCGCCATCTACCTGCCCATGATCGATGCGGCTTGGATGGAGCAGGCACTGGCCGAAGGCCCCCCGGCAGTGCTGGTCAACTTCCCCCACCGGAGCTGGCCCGTAGATAGCGTGGTCTGGGATGCCCAATCCGGCGCCGCCTTCTGTGTCGATCATCTGGTAAAGCTCGGGCACCGGCGGATCGGGTACGTCGGCTTGCCCGAGGTCGCCCCGGGCTACCGCCTGCGTTGGATCGGCTTTCAGGAAGCGCTACGGGAGCACGGTCTCACCATGCGGGAGTCGGACCAGTTCTTCCCGGTCGCCTGGCCCCCCGAATCCTGCCTTGACTCGATGCGGGAACTGCTGGGCCGCTGCGCAGACCTGCCGGAAGCCCTGGTCTGCGACTTTGAAACAACAGCCCTTTCCACCCTGCGGTCCCTCACAGAGCTAGGCCGTCAGGATGTGGTGGTCGCCTGCTCCGACCAGCTCAGCCTTTCCACCCTCCTGACCACCTCCATCCCGCACATCTACTACCACCGGGACTGGGTCGGCCGCCGGGCGGTGGAGCGGCTGCTGCGCCGCATTGCCAGCCCGGACGAACCATATGAACCGGTCCGTGTAGCTGGCAGGCTACGTGGATCGTCCGTGTGGCTGTCAGGCTGCGTGTATAGGCCGTGTAGCCGTCAGACTGCGTGTATAGTCCGTGTAGCCGTCAGACTGCGTGTATAGTCCGTGTAGCCGTCAGACTGCGTGTATAGGCCAAGCCCCCGGGGCGTCTCCCCGGGGGCTTCTGGCTGGGCAGGTATAGCGATAACAGCGGAGGCAGGCAGCGCCAGCGGCCATCTGGTTATCTCCACTCTACCCCTATCGCCGACGACGAAACACCGGAGTGGTGCAGCAGGCGCTAGCAGCCATCGGGTTATCTCCACTCTACCATAGATAGCACCCGCATACCGGACGCGAGGCTTCCGGCAGGCGCTAACAGCCATCGGGTTATCTCCACCCTGCCCCTTCATCCCAGTCAAGGTGATCCCTTTGATGAACCCCTACCCCTTCATCCCAGTCAAGGTGATCCCTTTGATGAACCCCTACCCCTTCATCCCAGTCAAGGTGATCCCTTTGATGAACCAGCGCTGGAAAAGGAGAAAGACTACTAGCACGGGCACGGTGAGGAACATCGATCCGGCCAGTACCTGGTTCCAAAAGGAATAGTATTGGGACTTAAAAGACTGCAACCCAACGGTGAGGGTGAACATCTCAGGCCCGCGGGCGATGAGGAACGGCCACATGAACCCGTTCCACTGGCCGAGGAACTGGAAGATGGCCTGAGCCGCGAGGGCTGGGCGTGCCAACGGCAGCACGATCCGCCAAAATATGCCAAACCGGCTTAGCCCG
>JBGFRN010000328.1:0-4184 GCA_041695105.1 Bacillota bacterium
TCCTCGACGGCGTCCGGGTTCTCGAGCGACGTAATATCGCCCAGGCTCTGGCCCAAATACTTGGCTCTGATCACCCGCCGCATGATCTTTGCGTTGCGGGTTTTTGGTATGCCCTGGACGAACTTGACGTCCTCAGGCTTCATGGCCTTGCCCAGTACGGCCGCCGCCTGTTCCTTCAGGGCCTTCCGAAGACCCTCGTTGGGCTCAAAGCCCGGTTTGAGGATGACGAAGCAGACCACGCCCTCGCCCTTGATCTCATGGGGCACACCGATGGCCGCCGCCTCCTGGACAGCCGGGTGGGCGACCAAAGCCGACTCGAACTCGGCTGGTCCGATCCGCTTGCCGGCGATCTTGATGGTGTCATCCGAGCGGCCGTGGATGTACCAAAACCCATCCTCGTCAATCGAGGCCCAGTCGCCGTGATACCAAATTCCCGGCCAGCGGGACCAGTAGGTATTGATATAGCGCTCAGGGTCGCGCCAGAAGCCCCGGGTCATTCCCGGCCAGGGGCCCTTGATGACCAGTTCACCGACCTGGCCCCGCACCGACTCCCCCTGGTCGTCAACCACGTCAGCGGCGATGCCGAGATTGGCCCCGGCGAACGAGGTCGGCTTCAAAGGAAGCAGCGGCGAGCAGGCGACAATACCGCCCGAGATTTCGGTGCCGCCGGAGTAGTTGATGATCGGGCAGCGCCCGCCCCCGACGATATTGAAGAACCACATGTATGGATCGGGATTCCAGGGCTCACCGGTCGAGCCGAGGATGCGCAGGCTGCTCAAGTCATGCCGCCGGACCGCTTCCTCGCCGTGAGGCATCAGGGCCCTGACCACGGTGGGCGACAAGCCGAGGTGGGTGAGGCCGTGTTCCTCAACCAGCGACCAGAGGCGGTCTGGACCGGGGAAGTCGGGGGCCCCGTCGTAAAGAAACATGGTGCTGCCGAGCATCAGGGTACCGAAGATCAGCCATGGTCCCATCATCCAGCCGATGTCGGTGAACCAGAACATGATGTCCCGTTCCTGCAGATCGAAATGGTGCGAGATATCTTGGGTCCCCTTGAGGGGAAACCCGGCGTGGACATGGACGGCGCCCTTGGGCTTGCCGGTGGTGCCCGAGGTGTAAATGATCATCAGCGGGTCCTCGGGATCCATCCAGGCGGTCGGGTATTCCCGGGACTGCCCGGCAACCGCCTCATGCCACCACACGTCGCGCCCCTCGGTCCAGGGAACCTGGCGCCCGCGCCGCTCAGCCCCCAGGCGCCGGACAACCAACACTTTTTCGACGGTTGGTGAGAGCCCCACGGCCTCGTCGGCCGTTTCTTTCATTAATACCGGCTGGCCCCTCCGCTGAAAGCCGTCAGCGGTGATGAGCAGTTTAGCCCCGGCGTCGTTGAGCCGGGCAGCCACGGCCTGGGGGGCAAACCCGGAGAAGATCGGGGTGAAGATGGCTCCGACTTTGGCCACCGCCATTAAGGCGACGACCGTCTCGGGGATCATCGGCAGGAAGATGCCGACCCGGTCGCCCTTCTCGATGCCTAATCCCCGCAGGGCGTGAGCCAGTTGGTTGGAGGCGGCGTACAGGTCGCGGTAGGTCAGCTTGGTTACCGACCCGTCCTCGCCCTCCCAAATCACCGCCAGTTTGTTCCGCCGGTGGGTCGGCAGGTGCTTGTCAACGCAGTCATTGGCCACGTTCATCTGGGCGCCGCGGAACCAGGTCGCCCAGGGAACACCCCGGGAGAAGTCCAGCACCTTGTCATATGGCTGGTACCAGGCGATGCCCAGGTCTTTGACCACGGCCTCCCAAAACCATTCGACGTCCTCGACCGAGCGTCGGAGCAGCTCATCGTAAGTCTCGAGTCCATGGCGGGCCATCAGTCGCCTGACGTTACTGTTTTCTATGTACTCGGTCGTAGGGCGCCAGATAATCTCGCGAGACCAACCGAGCTTTTCCTGCGGGTTACTAGTCATGGGTACCCCCCCTTACATCCTTAATCAAGTTCGTTTCGGGTCAACCCGGCCCACTTCCTCCTACCGGAGCCCAAGACTGAGACTGACTTGCCGGATGTCCAGGCAAAAGCCGGAGCGGGCAGCACGAACGGGCAGCACGGAGCGGGTGGCCAGCCGCACTATTCGCCCAAGGGCCTGCCTGGGAGGCTATTATTTCACACCCTTTGTGTGCCCAGGTAAGCTGTAGACTGCTAGCCGGTGAAAGTCCGGTCGGGGCAGGGACCAGGCCGCCCCGTAGCTGACGGCCAGGGCCAGGAGTAATCCGACCGCTGAAGCGCCGTGACAATGTACCCTTTGTGGTGCTAGCAATCTGGCAGACCGTAACATTAAGTGAATCCTGCTGCATCGTTACCAGAGCTGGTTGGCCTCGTTCCAGGAGTAGGCCCTGGTGCAGTCGTTCTTGAGATTTCCGGCCTCGTCGGTGTAAAGGACGTACCTTTGGGCCAGGTCGTCGTCGATCCGGGTGACGTTGCCGTTTTGGTCGTACTGGTATCTTAGCAGGATCTCGGCCCCGCTCCCCGGGTTTTGGACCAAGACCTCGGTCAGCCGCCCGGCGGCGTCGTACTTGTAAAACGAGCTGTAGCCGGTGGTGTTGGTCTGGTGGTACGACTTGACCATCTGCCCCGATTCGTTGTACCGGAACCAGCTCGACTTGGCCCGGAGGTTGTCGGTGACCTCGGACAGGGCGTTCCGCTCGTCATACTTGTAGTTGACGGTCCAGGTGGTGGTGTCAGGGGCGACCTTGGTCGTGCCGGTGACGTTGCCGCCCGGGTCATAGCCGTAGTAGGTCCGGTCTCCGGAGGGCTCGTTGATGTCGGTCAGGCGGTTCAGGTTGTCGTAGACCAGCGCCGTTTGGCCGCTCGGGCCGGTGAAACTGGTCAGGTTGGAGGCGCTGTCGTAGCCAAGGATGAAACAATGGCTGCCTGAAGGAAAGATGCCCCGACTCATCCTTAACTGAGTCAGGGCAACAACACTCTAAAACTAAGCCCGTGGCCTAAGGTGGCAGGTTCCTATTCTAACGGTTCTGGAAGCGGCAGCCATGGAGGGCTTATAACGTCAGATGCAATTATCTCAAGTATCGCCACCGTCCTCCAAGGGTTGGTCGCCGAGAAGCAGGGCATGGGCTATCGATATGACGCGACCGCCAGCGACCTCCTCCAACTGGACCGGTTCTGTGTGGCCGCCGGGCATCATGAGGCCAGCCTGCCCCGAGAGCTTCCCTGCTTAAAGCAGGTACTATGGCCGATGCTGACTTCTGACGGCTCAGTCGCACCTTTCGATCCGGGTTGCCTCCCATGATGGATTTCTCACCTGGGTCGGCGTGCCGCCAGATCTCCCTCGGGTAAGAACGCTGACCTTCACCCCGCGCCCGCCGCCGTGTCTACTGCCCTACCCTTTGGCAGCCTTTGGGTTTTGCTGTGTGTAGCCAGCTCACCCGAGTAGGACAGCCTCTCCCACGGTTCGTGGTCCTCGGGCCGTGGATTTGCCGCCGGCTTCCTCCCCACGCCCCCTTGCGGGCAGCGCAGTTGCCTTGGGCTAGCGGGCTCGTGCTGCCTCGCCCGCAACGGACTCTCACCGTCAAGTCAGCGCCCATGCCGGGCGTACAATAAAAAGTTAGCCCTGGTCTCGAAGAAACCAGGGCTAACCGGCGAGATCCTAAATGGGTTTGTTGTCCGCACCGAGAAGCTCGATGTTTGACGCCACTACTTCCAGTACTGCAAAATCTGCATGAAGCGCATTTAGGATGAATTTAACTTTTACAAGATCCAGATTAGGAAGTGAACCCGCAGGAGTTATCTCCACGTCAAAGATTTCTTCGTGCTCTAGAAGGCTGTCACTTGGGCCAGTAATTCCAAATGAGTGAACCTTAGTGAATAAAATTGTTAAGGTTACGACCTCTGGTTCCTCAGGTTGGTATGTGTCTTGCCGCCAGTTACAGAGATCTATGGTTAACCTCAAGTGGCTTTCCTCAAAACTAAACCTAAGGTCTGAAATTGTACTATCATGAAAATCTATCGATTCAAATTGATCCCAAGAACCCATTGCTTTTTTCCTCCTTGTTAACCGGGTGGCAACGGAAAGTGGGACTTTCTCGCTTTATGCCTAAGAAGGTTACCTTCTTTATCTAAGTACGGAAATTTATTCTCGGTTTTTGGATCATTATTTAACCGGTGCAAATGA
>JBGFRN010000131.1:0-23183 GCA_041695105.1 Bacillota bacterium
CTGGGCGGCAGCGAGTGGCAGAAGGTCAAATCCCGGGTCAAGGAATCAATTCAGAGGATGGCGATTGAGCTCCTGCGTCTCGAGGCCATCCGGGAGAGCCAGCCCGGTTACGGCTTTTCTAAGGATACCGTCTGGCAAAAAGAATTCGAAGATGCCTTCAAGTACGAGGAAACCCCCGACCAGCTCAAGGCGGCGGCGGAGATCAAGGGGGATATGGAGAGGGCCAGACCGATGGACCGGCTGCTATGCGGCGACGTCGGTTATGGAAAGACCGAGGTCGCCCTGCGGGCCGTTTTCAAGGCCGTGATGGAATCCAAGCAAGTGGCCGTCCTCGTACCGACCACAATTCTGGCTCAACAGCACTACAATACCTTCCGCGAGCGCTTTGCCGGGTATCCGATCCGGATCGGGCTGCTCAACCGCTTCTGCACGCCCTCGGAGCAGGAGGCGGTGATTGAGGCCCTGACGCGGGGCGAGGTCGATGTGGTCATCGGGACGCACCGGCTGCTGTCCGAGGACGTCCGGTTTAAGGATCTGGGCCTGTTGGTGGTCGATGAGGAGCAGCGCTTCGGCGTCGGGCACAAGGAGCGGGTCAAGCTGCTGAGGCAGAACATGGACGTTTTAACTCTTTCGGCCACGCCGATTCCCAGGACGCTTCATATGTCACTGGTCGGAATGAGGGACATGAGCACCATCGAAACCCCGCCCGAGGATCGCTTTCCGGTCCAGACCTACGTGGCCGAGTACTCCGACGCCCTGGTCCGGGACGCCATCTACCGTGAGACCTCCCGGGGCGGTCAGTGTTATTATCTATTCAACCGGGTGGCCACGATCGAAAAGGCGGCCTCCCGGCTCCAGGCCCTGGCCCCCGATATCCGCGTCGGGGTGGCCCACGGCCAGATGAGGGAAGACCAGCTTGAATCGATCATGGTGGCCTTCTTAGATGGGGAATACGATGTTCTGTGCTGCACGACAATCATTGAATCGGGCCTGGATATCCCGAACGTTAACACGATCATCGTCGAGGAATCGGACCATCTGGGGCTGGCCCAGCTCTACCAGCTCAGGGGCCGGGTCGGCCGGTCGAACCGCTTGGCCTACGCCTACTTCTTATACCGGAGGGACAAGGTTTTGACCGAGGTGGCTGAAAAACGGCTGTCGGCCATCCGCGAGTTCACCGAGTTCGGGTCGGGCTTGAAAATTGCCTTGAGGGATCTGGAGATCCGGGGGGCGGGCAACATTTTGGGGCCGGAACAGCACGGGTTCATCGTCTCGGTTGGGTTCGATCTCTACTGCCAGCTTCTCGAGGAAACGATCAAGGAGCTGAAAGGGGAAAAGGTCGATCCCCAGCCCGAGCCGAGCATCGAATTGGCCATCGACGCCTATATTTCGGACGGCTATATTTTCGATCCCAAACTCAAGATCGAGGCCTACCAGAGGATTATGGCCATCCGGGATACCGCCGGGGCGGCCGATGTCGAGGAGGAGCTGGCCGACCGTTATGGCAACCTGCCCCGGCCGGTCCAAAATCTCCTGGCCATCGCCCGGATCAAGTCGCTCTGCCGCCAGAACGGCATTAACTCGATCAGCCAGCAGAAAGATCGGGTCATCATCAAGGCCTGGCCGGGCACCCGGTTGCCGCCCGACCGGCTGATGGCTTTGCAGCGCAAATATAAGGGACGGGTTACCCCCGGGACGGGCAAGAGCCCATCGATAACTTTCAGGGTCAGCGGCATGCGTCCAGAGGAGGTTCTCGACGCTCTAGAGGACATGATTGCCAGCCTGGAGTTGCTTGCTACGGCAATCACGAAGTGATAAAATTGAGCGAGTGCCCATTGGAGAAAACTGGAGGTAGGTTCAGTGAAAACAGTCAAATTTTTAATAATCGCGCTAATGATAGCGGCAGTGGCGCTGACGGGTTGCGCCCAGGCCTCCAAGACCGTCGCCACCGTTAACGGTCAGCTAATCACCGAGCGCGACCTTAACACCCGGCTGAATATTTACGGGCTGGTCTACCGTCACGGCTTTGAGAATGAGCAGGCCAAAGCGACCATCGTTAAGCAGATGGTCGAGGAAACCCTCCTGCTTCAGGAGGCCGCTCGCCGTAAGGTTAAGCCTGATGCCAAGGCGATTGATGATGAAAAGGGACGTTTCAAGGACTTTCTCCTCTTCCAGATGGGCCAAGGCGCTCCAGGCGGGGCCCCGCACGGAGCCGGCGGGCCCAAGATCAGCGACCCGGCCCAAAACGAGAGCAAGCTGAAGGAAGTAATGACCAAGAAGAACCTGACCCAAAAAGAGCTGGATCAGTTTATTACCGACCTGATGAGCATCCAGCTTCTCTATGACGAAGTCACCGGCAAGGTTTCGGCCACCGATGAGGAGGCCCGCGATTTCTACAACAAGAATCAGGATAAATTCCAGACCCCAGAGCAGGTCAAGGCCGCGCACATTCTGGTAAAGACCGAGGACGAGGCCAAGAAGATTCTGGCCGAGGTCAAAGCCGCTCCCGACAAGTTCGGCGAGCTGGCCAAGAAGTATTCGACCGACCCCGGCTCTAAAGACAATAACGGTGATCTCGGGTTTTTCGGCCATGGCCAGATGGTCGAACCCTTCGGTAAGACCGCCTTTGCCCTGAACCCCGGTCAGATCTCCGACGTGGTCAAGAGCGAATACGGTTTCCATATCATCAAGGTGGCTGAGAAGAAGCCAGCCATTTTGACCGAGTTTGACAAGGCCAAGGAACAGGCCCGCCAGGCGGTCCTCGATAACAAACAGAAGGCCGAATTTGACAACTTGATGGCCAAGCTCAAAGCAGAAGGAAAAATTACCCCTCCGGAAATTCTCCAGAACCAGGGTTAAACCCGGAACCAACTGAATAAAACTAGCAGCCCGTCCATAAACTATCTCTGAACTCGGACACGGGTAAAGGAGGGTTGTGGATGAAGGCAACCGGCATTGTACGACGGATCGACGACCTGGGCCGGGTGGTTATTCCTAAGGAAATCCGGCGCACTCTTAGAATCCGCGAGGGCGACCCTCTGGAGATCTTCGTCGATCGCGACGGAGAGGTCATCCTTAAGAAATACTCACCCATCGGCGAACTCGGCGAATTTGCCAAGGAATATGCCGACTCGCTCTATGAGTCGACCGGCCATATCTCCCTGATTGCCGACCGCGACACGATCATCGCCGTTGCGGGCGGACCGAAGAAGGAATTCCTCAATAAGGCCATCGGCGGCTTGGTCGAAAAGGCAATGGAGGATCGCAAGACCGTCCTGATCCAGAAGGGCACCGAGGCCAAAGGGTCCAAAGGCTCGCTGTTGGCCGAGGACGACGAAGACAGCCGTTTCTCTTCGATGGTCATTGCTCCGATTATCGCCGGGGGCGACCCGATCGGTGCCGTGGTTCTGTGCTCCAGGGACAATGATGTCAGCATGGGCGACCTCGAGGTCAAGCTGGCCAGCACGGCCGCGGGCTTCCTGGCCAAACAGATGGAACAATAGCCGGATCTTGTTTTCCTGGTAGCGGAAGGAGACTTCCGCTACTTTTGTTGTGCTCGCCCATATTGGTATAATGGCTTATTGGTTGTGAGGTGATATTTGCCTGTCCAGGGATTCTTTCATTAAAGGGGCCATTATCCTGACTGTCGCCACCCTGATCGTTCGGATCATCGGTGTCGCCCAGCGGGTTCCCTTATATCACCTGCTGAAGGCCGAGGGTATGGGCATTGTTTTCATGCCCTATCCGGTTTATGCTGTGATGCTGGCTGTTTCTTCGGTCGGCATCAACATCGCCATCTCGCGTCTGATCGCTGAGCGCCTGGCCTTGGGCGACGGGTATGGCGCCCGGCGGGTGTTCCGGGTTTCCCTGGGTCTGATGTTCGTGTTGGGTTTGACCCTCTCGGTCGCCTTGTTCGCGGCGGCCGGCTTTTTGGCTAGCGAGGTTCACCGCAACCCGATGGCCTACCTGTCGTACCTGGCCATCTCACCGGCCGTTTTCTTCGTCGCCATCATGTCGGCCTACCGTGGGTACTTTCAGGGGCTGCAGCGGATGGCCCCTAATGGCAACTCTCAGGTGATCGAGCAGGTGATCCGGGTGATCACCATGCTGACCCTGCCGATCTGGCTGCTTCCCCGGGGTTTGGACTGGGCGGCGGCAGGGGCCAATCTGGGCGCAGTGACCGGGGCGATCGGAAGCTGGCTCTACCTGATGTGGGTCTACTACCGCGACCGTGACGCCGACCGGTCCCTGATGCCCTCCGACCCGCCTCCGGCCAGGGCCTTCCGGAGGGAGCCGGTCTGGGAGCTGGCCGTTACCATCTTGAAGGTCTCGGCTCCGGTCGCCCTGGCCGGTTCGGTTCTCCCTTTGATCCAGTTGGCCGACGCCGCGCTGGTTCCGGCCCAGCTCCAGGCGGCTGGGCTGTCGATGAGTGAGGCCACCAGCCAGTTCGGTCGCCTTTCGAATATCGCCTTTCCCCTGGTCAACCTGCCGACCATCCTGACCTCGGCCCTGTTCGTGGCCCTGGTTCCGGCCATTGCCGAGTCGGCCGCCCTGGGCGATCATGAACGTATTCGCAACCGGGCCGAGACAGCCATCCGAATCACCTTTTTGTTCTCCTTGCCGGCCATGGTCGGGCTATATGTTTTGGCTACTCCGATCTCGGGCCTGATCTACGGTGATTTCGAGGGCGGCGGTGTGCTGCGCGCTCTGACCTCGGGCCTGCTCTTTTTGACCTTGCAGCAGACTACTTCGGGCATTCTCCAGGGGCTCGGGGAGATGACGGTTCCGGTTCGAAACATGCTGATCGGGGCGGCGGTCAAGACCGTCCTGACCTTTTTTCTTGCCGGATCGGCCTTCTGTGGGGTCGACGGGGCGGCA
The DNA here is from genome assembly GCA_041695105.1 of Bacillota bacterium. GTDB lineage: Bacteria > Bacillota > Sulfobacillia > JAMDAP01 > JAJYMS01 > JBGFRN01. Next base: position 4,879 of record JBGFRN010000131.1, read on the forward strand.
TACGCTACGGTCATCGGCTTTTTTATCGCCGCCGGGATGAACATCACCGCCCTTTCAGTGCGAATCGGGCCGATCCTGCGGCCTTCAGACATGATTGTCAAGCCAGGGCTGGCGGTGGTGGCCATGGGCCTGTCCGCCCAGGGCATTTACGCTTGGATCTACGGGCTGCTTGGGGATTACGGCTTATCGCTGGGGAAAATTAATGCTGCGGCCACCTTGGGGTCAATCGCCTCGGCCGCGGCCATCTACGGCCTGGCCCTGCTGCTGATCGGGGGCCTGCGGGCGGCCGATCTTGAGATGGTCCCGAAAGTCGGCGGGCGCCTGGCCAGCGCCTTGCGGGCTTTCGGGCTGCTAAGGGGGTAGGGTCTTGGCTGGGCGAATCACGACGGGAAGGATCACCGTGGTAGGGCTGGGCCCGGGATCGCCGTCAGCGATTCCCTTGGGGGCGCTCGAGCTGTTGGAAGGCCCTGGCCGGAATATCCTTCGGACCCGGATCCACCCGTCGGTCGAATGGCTGACCTCCCGGGGGATTCGTTTTGAGGCGTTGGATTGGGCCTACGACCGGGGCCGGGACTTCGCCGGGGTTTATCGTCTGATTGTCAATTTTCTGCTTCAGGAGTCGGCTGCGGACCACCTGATCTACGCCGTTCCCGGCCATCCCCTGGTGGCCGAGCGGACGGTCGAGATGCTCCTGGAGGAGGGGCCGGGGGCCGGGGTTGAGGTCGAGATTGGCCCCGGGGCGAGCGCCCTGGACGCCATTTTTTCGGCCGCCCAGCTCGATCCCTCGGCCGGGCTGCAGATCCTGGACGCCCAGGAGGCGGGCCTTCGAACGGTTGACCCGGCAACCGGGGCGCTGTGGCTGCAGGTCTATGACCGGGCGGTGGCGTCAGATCTGAAGCTGGCCATGATGGAGGTTTATCCGGATGATTTTCTGGTAATCGTCATTAGCTCGGCCGGGATTCCCGGTCAGGAGAGGGTGGAGACGGTTCCACTGTATGGCCTGGACCGGGTGTCCTGGATCGACCACCTGACCAGCGTCTACTTCCCACCGCTGGTCGATTCGGTTGCCGCCTCTCGGGACGCCGCGGGTGGAACTGCGGCCGGATCGCTCCGGCCCCTGATGGATGTGGTCCGGCGTCTCCGCGGTCCGGGGGGCTGCCCCTGGGACCGGGAGCAGACTCACCTCTCCCTGAGGCAATACCTGATCGAAGAGGCCTTCGAGGTGGCCGAGGCCATCGATAGTCAGGAAATGAATAAACTCAGGGAAGAAATGGGAGACTTACTACTGCAAATCGCTCTCCATTCGGCCATGGCCGAGGAAGAGGGAAGTTTTACCATCGACGACGTGGTGGAAGAAATCACCGAGAAGATGATTCGCCGCCACCCCCACGTTTTCGGCGGGGCCAGGGTCAGCAGTTCGGGGGAGGTCCTCGACCGCTGGGACAGGATCAAAGCAGCCGAACGGGCGGGTCAGGCCAAGGTTTCGGCCCTCGACGGCGTACCGCCGGCAATGCCGGCGCTCCAGCGGGCCTACGAAATCGGCAAAAAGGCGGCCAAGGTAGGTTTCGACTGGGATCGGCTTGAGGGCGCCTGGTCCAAGATCGAGGAGGAGCTGCTGGAGCTGCGGGAGGCCCGGGCAGGTGGCGACCAGGCCAAGGTGGCCGGAGAGCTGGGCGATGTGCTCTTCTCCATCTGCAACATCGCCAGGTTCCTCAAGGTCGAGCCAGAGAGCGCCCTGTCTTTGACCATCCAAAAATTTACCCGCCGTTTCAAACACATCGAGGAACGGGCCAGGGAGCGGGGTCTGGAACTGGGGTCGATGACCCTGGAGCAGATGGACGAACTCTGGAACGAAGCCAAGTCCAACCTGATTAAGGAGGAAAACGGTGAACAAAGCTGAGTTGGTTACCAGCGTGGCGGCCAAATCGGGACTCTCCAAGAAGGACGCCGAGAAAGCCATCGACTCGACAATCGAAAGCATTCAGGATGCCCTCGGCCAGGGGGACAAGGTGACCCTGGTGGGTTTCGGGACCTTCGAGGTTCGGGACCGGGCCGCCCGCAAGGGCCGCAACCCCCAGACCGGCGAGGAGATCGAGATCGCCGCGGCCAAGGTGCCGGGCTTCAAGGCCGGCAAGAGCCTGAAAGACGCCCTGGATAAATAAGTGCGCCTAGATAAGTTCCTTAAAGTCAGCCGCCTGATTAAACGCCGGGCGGTGGCCAAAGAGGTCGGCGATCGCGGCTGGATCAGCCTTAATGGCCGGGCGGCCAAGCCGGGCGACCGGATCAAGGTCGGAGACCGGCTGGAGATGACCTTCGGCCCCAGGCACCTGGTGGTCGAAGTCTTGGAGATTCGCGAGGCGGTTCCGGCCAAGGAGGCTTCCAACCTCTATCGGGTGGTCTCGGAGACCTTCGACCGGGCGGCCGAAGTTTGAACCGGATTTCACCGGAATATCCCGGGAACCCCAGCCATAGGATGTGATACAAGCCTTGGTTGGGAGGAATCTGGATGGACGAGCGTTTGCGGGTGCCCGGGCCGCGGCCGGACAGGGGGGCGGAGAGCCAGCCGGCTCACGGCCTGACTATCACCGGCCGCCAGCAGATCAGTGTCACCGGCGTCTTGCATGTCGAGAGCTTCGATGATCGTGAGATAATCCTCGATACCCACCTGGGGTCGCTGATCCTGCGGGGCGAGGATCTCCACATCAAGCAGCTCGACCTCGATTCGGGCAGTTTCTCCGTCCAAGGGATGGTCAACTCCTGTGTTTACGGGCCGCCGCTGCGCAATCGCGAGGGAGGCCGGGCTCGCGGGAAAGGGTTGTTTGAGCGCCTGCTTCGCTGAGAAGCCGTGAATCAGTCTCACGGTTTCTTTTTTATTGCGGGCGAACATATACCTTGGGTATGACTACCCCGCTCGACCTGCAGTTCTATGCCTTCTTTGTTATGGTCCTGGCCGGCATTGGGCTGGGGTTGCTTTATGACATCTTCCGGTCGGTGAGGCAGGTCTTTCGCCTGGATGGATTCCTGGCCAGCCTGGGGGATATCTTGCTCGGCCTGGCGTCGGCGATCTTGCTGGCCACCGCCCTGGTCCTGGGAAATTGGGGAGACCTCCGGCTATACGTCCCGGTTGGTGTCATCCTTGGACTGGCTTTTTACCACAACACTGCCAGCCGCCCGGCCATGGGAATGATGATCGGCAGTATCGGGCTGCTAACCCGCACAGTCAGGTTTGTGACCGGACCTGTGCGCCAGGTCCTGACGGTGGCCGCCTGGGCCCAAACCTGGGCGGTTAGCTTAAAGCACCGTCTGATAGGTCAAAAGAAGGAATAACGGGCATAGTCGTTGAAACGTAGGACAAACATACTAAATTTGTCCACAAATTGTACACATCTTGTGGAAAACCTGGCCAACCAGTCCGGGATCGTTTTTGAACCCAGGTGAGGACAAGCATTTGAAAATCGAGATCAGAGGTGCCGAAAAGCTAAGCTTTCGGGAACGGCAGGTCGTTGTTCTCAAAGAGATGGGCTATTCGGGAGAAGCGATTGCCAAAAAACTAAGACTAACGCCCAGCACAGTGGCCACGTTATTCAACCGGGCCAGGGGCAAGGGCTATGAGGTCGTGATTATCCTGCCCGGCGAGTCGCTAAGGCTCGGCCTGGCGGACGAGGAGGGTGAAGACGGTGAACCAGCGTAGGAGGGGCGTTCCATTCCTGGCTTTTCTTCTAGCCGGCCTGATCGCCTATCTTGGGCTGGCCTACTTCAGGGCCGACGGTGAGCTGGCCGAACTCCAAAACCGGTCCGCCCAGGCCCGCACGCGCCTCCGTCAGGCTCAGGAAGAAAAACAGACTCTGAATCTGAAGATCGAGCAGCTTAACACCGACCGTTACGTGGAAAAGGTTGCTCGTGAGAACCTCGGGCTGGCCAAGCCCGGGGAGATACCTTATTTAGTCGGAAAAGCTCGAAACAATCAGGAATATGGCAATAATAACCCGGGCAACTGAATCTTGACATTCGACAAAATGGTTAAGTATAATGGGCCTACTCGCTGAGAAATAGTTTTATATGGTATTTGAGACAGGAGGAACACGGGTTAGCATGACAATCGAGGTTGGAAGCATCGTCGAGGGCGTTGTTACCGGAGTCACTCACTTTGGCGCCTTCGTTGAACTTCCGAACGGCAAGACCGGTCTAGTACACATCTCTGAAGTGGCCGATGCCTTCGTTAAGGAGATCAAAGATTATTTGAAAGAAGGCGACCGGATCAAGGTCAAGATCCTCTCGGCCGACGATAAGGGTAAGATCGGCCTTTCGGTCAAGCAAGCTAACCCGGACTACCGGCCCCACACTCGCGAGGACCGGCGCCGTCCTACAGTATCCTTTGAAGATAAGCTATCTCGTTTTATGAAGGAGAGCGAGGAAAAGCTGACCGACCTGCGCCGGAACACCGATAGCAAGCGCGGCGGTCGGGGAACCGGGCGCAGCCGGATGGCTTTTTAAGTCAACCTAGCCCATATGAATGACGAGGGCACCTGGTAGGGTGCTCTTTTATATTGATGACAAAGATCGCGGGAAACTGTGAACCGAATTTATCCGAAAGGCGGCTGCACCGATAATCAGCCGCTCTACATGTCATGCCAGTCCATAACGAGCCCTTATCCTTTCTGGTTGGGCCTGTCCATTTTTGCACGATGGAGGGCTGCTTGGCCTTGCGCGGGACTAGCGTTGTCCAGGCGCGTCGCCCCGGTGCCCGATGCGACGCTGGCGCTGAAAGGGATTCAAACCGGAGACGTCGAAATAACCGCCAAAGGTATTTATATTAAAAATAGATTAAAAATAAATTAAAGTTCAGGGGGTCTTATGGGCAGCAGGCGGGGTTCGGCTCTCCTGGAAGCCGTCGTAGCCCTGGGCATCCTGGCCGTGGTTGCCGTACCTCTAATGGGAATGTTCGGCGCCTCGGCCGGGGGAATCAGGCAGTCATACGATCAATTAATTGGGACAATGGTTGCCGGGTCGGCCATGGAAGAGGTTTTGAGCCAGAACTGGAGCGTTATTCCGGGCGAGGTCGGAGGGCAGGATCCGGTTTTTCCGTCATATCAGCGCCAGGTTACCGTCACCGAGCCCTTGCCCGGCCTTAAGGAAGTAACGGTCACAGTCACCTGGCCCCAAGGCTCGGGAACCGGTCGGGTCTCCTTGCTGACCCGTGTGGCCAGAAGGTGAGACGCAGTTGTCGAGGCCAAGCCGGATACAGCTTGGTTGATCTGCTGGTTGGGACCGGCGTGGCGCTGCTGGCCCTCTTGGCACTAGGAACCCTGACCCAAGCCGGCCTGAAGGCCTACCGCGACGATAATGCCCGGCATGAAGCCGTTCAAAGTCTGAGGGCCGGATTGGAACGGGTCGGGCGAGACGTTCGGACGGCCAGGTCGGCGGCGGTGCGAGACGGTGGGACGACCCTGATTCTGACAGATCGCCTGGGAACAGAAATTAAGTATTATCTCGCCGGCACGGACCTGATCCGCCAACGCGGGGATCAGCCCCGGGTTCTGGCTAGTGGCTTGCAATCGGCAACCTTTGAGTATGATTTCCGGACGGGATTGGTCTTTGCCGATGTGGTAAGCCTGGTGCCGTCGGGTCAACCCTACCGCGCTTATTCAAAGACCTTGCGACGGGGGCCAGGAGGATCATTGTGAACGGGCGGTTAGCAGGAAATCAACGAGGTTATGTCACCATGGCGGTCGCGGTGGGCACAGGCTTAACCCTGATGCTGGCGGCCGGCTTGCTCTGGGGGACCCGGGCCGAGCTTGAGGCCGGTCGGCTGCACCGGGCAGGGACCAAGGCCTTTTATCTGGCCCAGGCCGGGGTGAATCACGCCTACGCCCTGCTGACCAGTAACCCGAACTTTTCGGGCACCCAGGCCGTGCCTTTGGGAGATGGTTCATACACAGTTACCGTCACCCGGCTCGGTGGCGGCCACGTGCTGGTCTTCTCCACCGGAACGACCGGGGAGGCCGCCCGCCAGGCGGTGGCCCACCTAAAAACCCGGGGTACGCTTTTCAGCCGGCAGCTCGGCATCAACCGAGGTTTTACCCTCGATCGGAGAGACTTCATCGGCACCTCGGTTTTTAGCAACGGCAACATCCGGCTCGAGGATAACGTTGTGATTGACGGCGAGGCCTGGTCGGCCGGGACAGTCACCCTGCGGGACTCGGCCGTCGTTACTGGGGGGATTTACCAGAGAGCCCCGCGACAACCGTTTCTCGCCCCGGACATGAAGGCGCTCAAGAGTCAGGCCACTGTGACCTACAATTCCGACCGTAGATTTTCGGGAAACCAGACGTTCAACGACGACCTGGTCTATATCAAGGGAGAGTTGACCCTCTCGGGGCTGAGGGTCACCGGTCGAGTGACTTTTGTGGCCGAAGAAGACGTCGTTATCCGTGGGGAAGTCCTACCGGCTGACGCGGCTTCGGGCATCGGCATCATTTCGGCCGAGGACATCGTATTGAACGCGGCCACCGTTGAGGCAGCCTTGTGGTCGGCCGGAGTGATTGAGTTTGAGTCGGGCTCGGTGCTGAGGGGCACGGCGGTAGCCGATGAGCTGGATAAAGAAAGAAGCATCACCATTTTGCCGTCCGAATTCCTCAGGCAAAACAACGCCCTTGGTTTTCCCCCGCAGGGGGAGCCCCCGGAAATCATTGACTGGCACGAGACCGGCCTGTAGGGGGCGGAGCATGAAACGCTTAGGGGATTTCCTGGTTGAAGCCGGGGCCATTAGTGAGCCTCAGTTGAGAGCGGCTATTGACGCCTCCAAGGTTAGCGGCAAGCGCCTGGGAGAGGTGTTGATTGACTCCGGGATTCTGGGAGAGTACGACCTGGCCAAGGCGCTTTCTAACCAACTCGGCCTGTCTTTTATTCTTCCCGCCGATCTTCGCCCTGAAGCCTCGGCCCTGGCCCTAGTCCCGGAGGCATTGGCCCGGCGGCACCGCGTGCTTCCCCTTCGGGCCACCGCCAACACCTTGATGGTGGCCACGGGAGACCCCCTGAATGGCCTGGCGATTGAGGAACTCCGTATCATCACCAACCGGGAGATTCTAACCGCGGTATCGGCTGAGTCCGAGATCGTCCGGCGGATTGAGCGCGCTTACTCGGCTGTTACGGGGCCCCGGGGGGCGCCTGGACGGCCCGTCTCCGAGGACGAGGCACCGATGGTAAAACTGGTCGACCGTATCATCCGGCAGGCGGTGGCTGACCGGGCCAGCGACATTCATTTTGAACCGGGCGAGGAGACATTCCGGGTTCGCTACCGGGTGGACGGCCTGCTGACCGAGGCGGTCGAACTGCCCAAGGCGAGTCAGGAGACGGCCGTCTCACGGGTCAAGGTAATGGCCGGGATGGATATTTCCCAGCGCCGTCTTCCCCAGGACGGTCGGATCCAGATTAAAGACGTTCAGATTGATGTCGACCTCAGGGTCTCCAGTCTCCCAACCATTTTCGGTGAGAAGGTGGTCATCAGGATTCTGGACAAGACCCGGGTGGTCAGCGACCTGGCCAAACTCGGGTTTCGACCGCGCGACGAGGCGTCATACCGGCGGATGATCGGACGGCCCCACGGAATGATCCTGGTGACCGGACCGACGGGGAGCGGCAAAACCAGCACCTTAATGGCGACCCTTAACCAGATCAACCATCCATCAAAGAACATCGTCACGATTGAGGATCCGGTCGAATACCAGATCAATGGGGTCAACCAGATTCAGGTTAACGAGAAGGCGGGATTGACTTTCTCCGGTGGGCTGCGATCAATATTGCGCCAGGATCCGGACGTGATCATGATCGGCGAGATCCGCGACTTGGAAACCGCCCAGATCGCCGTCCGAGCCGCCTTGACCGGACACCTGGTTTTGAGCACCCTTCACACCAATGACGCGGCCGGAGCCATTACCCGGCTGATCGAAATGGGGATCGAACCGTTTCTGGTTGCCTCAGCCGTAAACGGCGTGGTGGCTCAGCGGCTGGTGAGGCGGGTGTGTTCTTGCCACCGGATGGAACCGGTTCAGGCGCTTTCCGGTGATTCTTCGGATTTGGAGCTTGTCAGCCATTTGGCTTTAGAAGAGCGGCCGGCCGTCTTGCCCCGAGCCTGCGGGTGCCCGGCCTGCGAGCAGTGCGGTTACAAGGGACGAGTCGCCCTCTTTGAAGTCCTCGAGGTCAGCCCGGCGGTCAGGAATCTGATCGTTGCCAAAGCCCCGGCTGCGGATATCAGGGATCAGGCCCTCAAAGAAAAGATGGAACTGATGATTCGGGACGGGGTCCGGAAGGTCCTTGACGGCCTGACGACCTTGGAGGAGGTTCGCCGGGTGGCCTTCACGGCTGACGAATAAGATCCAAACCATCAATGGGCAGGTGTTCAGAGGGATGCATATTGACGATCTGCTGCGGGCGGCGGTGTCGGCCGGGGCCTCCGACCTGCACCTTGGGGTTGAGTCCCCTCCGGCGATCAGGGTCCGGGGAGAGCTGATCCGGCTTGATCTGGCTCCCCTGACCCCCCAGGTGACCCGTTCCTTGCTGGAACAGATAGCTTCACCCGAGCATTTGGACATATTGCGTGAGCGGGGAGAGGTTGACTTCGCCTACAGCCTATCCGGTGTCGGCCGCTTCCGGGTTAACGCCTTTCGCCAACGGTCGTCGGTCGGATTGGCTATCCGAAGCATACCGTTCAAGGTCCCTCGATTAGATGAACTCGGCCTGCCGCCGGTAGTTGAGGAGTTCACCGGCTTTGGCTGCGGCCTGGTACTGGTCACCGGTTCGACCGGGAGCGGCAAATCCACTACTCTGGCAGCAATGATCGACCTGATTAATTCCCGGGATGCCTCGCATATCCTGACGATCGAAGACCCGATCGAGTATTTGCACAAGAACAAAAAGAGTATCGTCAGCCAGCGGGAAATCGGTGGCGACACCCGCGACTTCGCCGGGGCGCTCAGGGCAGCCCTCCGCCAGGACCCGGATGTAATCCTGGTTGGGGAGATGCGCGATACCGAGACTATGGCTACTGCCTTGATGGCCGCCGAGACCGGGCATCTGGTTCTGGGCACACTGCATACGGGGGATGCTCCCGGGGCGGTCGAGCGCCTGGTCGGAGCCTTCTCTCCTTATCAGCAGGGACAGATCCGTCAACAGTTGGCCTTGGTACTGGTCGGAGTAATTGTTCAGCAGCTGGTACCCAAGACTGACGGGGGGCTGGTGGTTGCCGTCGAGGTTCTGGTCGGAACGCCGGCCGCTCGGGCTATGATTCGTGAAGGAAAAACCCACCAGCTGACCTCAATAATCCAGACCGGCGGCAAGTTTGGAATGCAAACGATGGAGGCCTCTTTGCAGTCGTTGCTTAACCGGGGCCTGATCTCCGAAGCGGATTTCAGGAGCCGCCTGCCCATCCTGCCAGGTCAGGTCGGGGGAGCAGGCCATGCCTAAATTCAACTACCGGGCCCGGGACAGCGCCGGGGCTCCCTTGAGGGGAACGGTCGAGGCCGAAGACGTCCGGACGGCGGTTGTAGCCCTGAGGGCCCGGGGGATGGTGGTCACCGGGTTACAACCGCAAAGGCCTTCCCTGGTCTCCGGGGTCAAGATTTTCGCCAGGTCCAGGGTTCCGCTTGACCGCTTGGCGGCGGTCTGCCGGCAGGTTTCGACGATGATCTCGGTCGGGGTGCCCATCCTGACGGTTTTGAGATTGATCTCTAAGCAGACCGACCACCAATACCTGGCCCAGATCTTGCGGGAGGCAGCGGCCGGAATCGAGGCCGGCGAAAGGTTGAGCGAGGCCCTGCGGAAACATGAAAGATACCTTCCGCCGGTGATGATCAACCTGGTTGCCGCCGGTGAGGCCGGAGGAACTCTGGACGAGGTCTTCAACCAGTTGGCCGAGACCTTCGAAAAGGAAGATGCCGCCGTCCGTAAGGTTCGAACGGCCATGTTTTACCCGGCCATAGTCGGAGCGCTTTCCATTTCAGTGATCATTTTCCTGTTGGTCTTCGTCATCCCAAGCTACACTCGGGTTTTCATGAGGTCAGGAGTGGAACTCCCACTTCCGACGCGAGCGGTCTTGTCGATGTCGGATTTTTTTACGGCTTTTTGGCCCTGGCTGCTGGCCTGGCTAGGCCTGATTATCCTCGGCCTGGGATTGGCACGGCGCAAACCCGGGTTTCGGGAGGCCACCGACCGTCTGATCTTAAACCTGCCCCTGGTTGGAGCCCTGGTCGTCAAGCGGGATGTCGGACGGCTGGCCCGCACCGCCTCGGCTCTCTTGCGCAGCGGCTTGCCGATCATTAACACCTTGGTCGTGGTCGAGGGCATTCTTGGGAATCGCGCTATGGCCGGGGTGGTGGCTGAGGCGACCAGTCGGGTCGGGCAGGGGCGGACTCTGACCGAGCCATTCCGGGAAAGCCCGTTTTATCCCGATGTCTTTGTTGAAATGGTCTCGGTGGGCGAGGAAACCGGTGCCCTCGACACCCTCCTGGACCGGGTGAGCCGCTACTATGAGGCCGAACTCGATCGGGATATAACCCGCCTCACCACCCTGGTTGAACCTGTGATGATCCTATTCTTGGGCGGGGTGGTCGCCCTGGTGGTGCTGGCAATTGTTATGCCGATGTTCGAAATGATGACCCTGACCGGACAATAAGGGACTTTGGTTATTTTTTAATCAAATTTATATTGAAATTTTCTGGTCTGGCAGCTTAGATTAGGGACGAAGTGTATTTTTAGATTGAAATGGAATAGGGGGGATTAGGTGTTGTGTTCCGTAAAGTAGGGCAAGATCAAAGGGGTTTCACACTAATCGAACTCCTGATCGTAATCGCCATTTTAGGCGTAATTGCCGCCGTCTCGGTTCCCAAGCTGGCCGGAGAGCTTGACAAAAGCAAGAGGAACGCGGCCAAGGCCGACGCTGCGTCCATCCGGTCGGCGATGGAGCGTTTCAAATTCGATAGCTCGACGTCTTCTTACCCGAGCACCGGGGCGATTTCGAGTTATGATTCCTTGAAAAATACCCTTTCCGGCTATGTCGGATTACCGGCTGCGAGCGCGGCGGGCTTTACTTTCGGCTCCTACACCACCCCTTCTGGCTCGTACGTATTAATGGTATATGCTCGGGATGGCGCTACCACCGCGATAACAGTTTCCCCCGAAGGAGTACAATAGTTCGGTACTGGCGAACCAGAACTCAGATGCATAGTCGAACTGGCCCGGGGACCGCAGGGTCGCCGGGTCGGTTTTTTGGGCGGGGAATGAGCCGTGATTGCCTACCTTTTTGTTTTTATGACCGTTCTGGCTTCAGTTGGGGCCTGGGCCGCAGCCAGTCGCCCAGAGGAAGCCGTCTTCCACGGAATCCTCCTTCTGGTGGCTTTGGGGGCGGCTGCCATCGACCTGCAGCTCGGCATCATCCCCGACCGCTTGAACCTGGCTGGATTCGGACTCGGATGGCTTGGGATCGCCGCCTGGGGAATCATCCCTTGGGATTCGGCCATCCTGGGAGCGGCCTTGGGCGCCGGGTTCCTTTGGCTGGTGGATCAGGTCTGGCGCGGCGGGCTGGGCGGTGGTGACATCAAACTGGCGGGAGTAATGGGTGTCTTTCTGGGGCCGGGCCTGACCGCCCTGGCGCTCCTAACTTCATTCATCGCCGGAGCCCTGGTCGGGGTTGGCTTGCTGGTCACGGGGAGGGCCAAGGCCGGGGACACCCTGCCTTTCGGGCCATTCCTGGCTTTCGGGGCGGCATTGGCTGTCTTCTTCGGCGACCGGATCCTGGAGTGGTATCTTACCCTTTAGGGAGGAGACGAATGGACCAGATTCGTTTCTGGAGCCAACTTCAGTTAATTTCGCTGGCAGTGTCGGCCGGGTGCCTGATCCTGGTCCTGCTGGTATCGGTTGTCTCGTCAGTTCGCGGGCGGGTTCAGGTCGGAATTATCATCTCCGATTCGGCGGTCAGGTTGGTCAAGGTTCGCGTCAGGCGTCATGGTGCCTATTGTTTGGGGCTATGGAAGGGTTCCCTTCCCCCCGAGGCGGTGACTGAAGGACGCATTCGCAGGATCGAGCCGGTGGCCCAGGCTTTGAATCTACTGGTTCGGGAGAGCCGGTCACGGGGGGTACCGGCGGTCTTCACGATATCCAATCCCCAAAGCCTGATTCGACGGATGACCCTGCCGCCGATGCCGGATAGAGAGATGTCCCCGGCTATCGGTCTCCAAATCGAGCAATTCCTTCCAGGCGTACCCGGCGGAGCTTGTTTCGACTTTGAGGTGCTTTCCCGGACCGCTGAGCATACTGAGGTGGTTGTGGGTGCTGCGGCGCGAGGCGAGACCTTGACGCTGGCCAGGCTGGGAACCTCGGCCGGGTTGAGGGTGGTCGGGCTGGAGCCGGATGCCTGGTCCCACCTGCGGGTTCTTGGGTCACACCGGGAAAGGGGGAACCTGAAGCCGAAGGTCAGCCTTCTGATTGATTTGGATGAAATCAGCACTCGGTTTACCTTCTTCCGAGATTACACTCCGTACTTTCAGCGCAGTTCAAGCTTGGCCCCGGGCCGGGGGGACTGGGTTAACCGGTTTCTGGCTGAAATCAGGGTGGCCGTCGAATCTTTTCTGGTACAGCAAGCCGGCGGAGTACTATCTGAAGTTTTTGTGGTTGGCTGTCAGTCAGGGGCCCCGGGGCTAATTGAGACCATTCAGGAATACCTGACCGAGATGATGTCCGGACGCCTGCCGGACCAGGCCGTTATCACGGCAGTTTGTGCTGTGCCATCCCCGACGGTCTTAATACCCGACCGGCTAAAACCGGGGGGCCAGTTTGAATCGACTTACTTCGCGCCACTCGGTGCCGCCATGAAGGAAGTATCGTAAATGAACCTCCTGCCAAAATCAGTCAGAGCTGCGCCCGGCGTTCGATGGGGTCTGGTGTCTCTTTTTTCTATGGGAGCGCTGGCCTTGACCGGTCTCGTCCTTTACCTGGCAGCCTCATCGGTTGAAGCGCATTACCTGGCCAAGGAGGTCGCCGCCGCCCAGCGCGCCAGGGAGCTCTTCGCCCCTGGATTGGGCCTTGTAAAAGAGGTTTCGGAACTTGAGCGGATGGCGGCAACCAGGGAGGCTCAAATCGGCCGTTCGGGGGAGCGCCCGGAATTTGGGGCTGCCCTGGAGAGGGTCTGGTCCACCCTCCCGCCGAAGGTTATGGTCGCTGAGGTCACCATGAGCCCGACCGGCGTATCGGTTAAAGGGTTGGCGGGCAGCCTTTCCGCGGCTGGAAGGTTTGCCGAGGAATTGTCCCGGCAGCCGGAATTAGGCCTGGTGCGCCTCAAATCAGTTGAGGGCTTGGAAAAACCGGTTGACGGCGGTTTTCTCTACCGGTTTGAGATCGTGGGCCAGACTCGGAAGAGGGCGGTTAGGTGACAGGCCTCACCGGAAGACCCCGGGTTCTGCTGATGGCGGTCTTGCTGGCCCTCGGACTTATAATTCTCTGGCAGCAGGTGCTGCAGCCCCGGAATCAGGCTGTGTCCGAACTTCGATCGAGGCTGGCGGTTTTGCGGGGCGAGGCCGAAACGGCCAGGGCGGCCATGCGCTCTAAGGAGGCATTGGAAGCCCGGAAAAAGGTGGCTCAGCGGCGAATTGACGAGGTCGACCAATCGCTGAAGGCGGCAGCGGGTGTGGCCGGAGATCTGATTAATCTGGAGGGCCTGGCCGAAAAGCACCGCCTGCGGATTTCGACCGTGCGGATCTTGACCGAGGTCAAAGCCGGCGAATTTGTCAGGGTTCCGGTAGAAGTTAGTCTCAGCGGGCCGCATCAAGCCGTGGCTAAATTCCTGAAAGACCTGGAGGAGTTGCCCAGGGCCCCGCTAGTTGACGAGGTAAAGACTGTTCCCGCCGCCCCGGGGGTTAGTGCCAAGTTGGTCCTGGGCTTTTACCTGGCCGATCCGGCACCGACCGGGCCAAAGCCGGAGGTGAAACGGTGACCGATCGACGAGCGGCCGGATTCGCTCTGCTCGAACTGCTCCTGGTCGTCGCCATCCTTGGGTCAATCGGGGCGCTGGCCTGGCCGATCTATGGGCAGTCGGCGGCCCGAGCCAAACTGGAGACCAGCGCCCGGCTGATCCAGTCAGAACTCAGGCTGGCACGGGAGCAAGCCCTGGCCCGTGGGGTATCTCACGGAGTCGCTTTTTCGATCGGAACCGGAAGCTACCAGGTGAGACGCGCCGGAATCGTCATCAGGATCGGAAACCTGGAAGAAGGGGTACGGTTCCTGGCCACTGACCTCAAGGATTCCAGCGGAAGACCCCAAACGGGGGTTGATTTTTCCTTTGACGGATCCCCGTCATCCTCGGGAACCATCACCCTGGTGGAAGCGGGTGGGCGGAGCGTGACCCTGCTGCTGATCGAGGGAACTGGCCATGTTGTTATTAATGGTCTTGGCAACTAGCTGGCGAAAAAGATTTGTCAATTTGATGCCAGGTCAATTTGATTGAGCCGCGCTGCCCATTGAGTTATAATGATTTTTGAATCTGCGAGAGTGGTGGAATGGCAGACACTACAGACTTAAAATCTGTTGGTCCCTAGGGCCGTGCGGGTTCGAGTCCCGCCTCTCGCACCAAAAGGTCTTTGTCTTAATCAGCCAAACAATCCGAAGCTACTTGTGCAGGATTTCACTACTGTGGATAGAAATGTGACTCAAGAGTGGTTCTAACTGGGGGGTGTGGGCTGTGGGATTAGACCCCATCACCGATTACCTTAAAGGCCTGCCCAGGGTTGTCGACGCTGATCTGATCACTGGCCGGTCTACCGAGGAACTCTTCCGCCAGATCGAAGAACGGAACGGAACCAGCGGCGGTCAGTGGAAGTTGTACCAGTGGAAGGATGGCCAGGCCATTACCGTCCTTGACGGCGGCCAAAGGTTTGCCGCGCACATTATCAAGCTTGAGAGTTAAAATTTGATGACTGTGAGTTAATTGCGATGGTCGGAAATACTCCGAGAGCGGCAGAGCGGAATTACTGTTCGTCCTCGCCGGGATGCGCGCCGGGATGCGCAGATAGCCGCAATATGCAGATAGCCGGCAGTGGTTGGGAGTAACCTGAGTTTCTGACCTGGATTCCTGGATTCGCCGGTTTTTGTGAACCCCAGCCGGGGGCTGACGCAATATTTTAACGTCCGGAGCCTGGTTTGCTGTTAAAATATTGCGTGAGAACTGCCGGGCGCCCAGATTGACCCCAAAAACCCCAAAAGACACACTGCCCATTTGCCTTGACGCTGGGCAAATCCATCGCGTATAATCAGTGAGCGGGTCGACAGACCGGCCGGGGCGGCGTAGCTCAGTTGGTCAGAGCATACGGTTCATACCCGTAGTGTCGGTGGTTCGAATCCACCCGCCGCTACCAGCAACGGGCCATTAGCTCAATTGGTAGAGCATCCGACTCTTAATCGGACGGTTTTAGGTTCGAGTCCTAAATGGCCCACCAATCGCGTATACAAGCGGTGGCCGGGTTTTTGCCTGGCCACCGGTAAATCATTTATATAGCTATTTTTGTTTGGCCCCATGGTCTAGTGGCCTAGGACACCACCCTTTCAAGGTGGTAACACGGGTTCGAATCCCGTTGGGGTCACCACTAAAATTGATACTGGAGTCGCCATCAGGCGGCTCCAGTTTTTCTTTTTGTTGGTGCCGATGCGGTCAATTTCGCCAGGAGCGAGCGAATAATTGTCTCGATTAACACTTCTACCACCACATCTTAATAATTATCAAATCGCCCATTTACAGGTAATTAACATGAACCAGCTATCATGTAAACGGAACGGCCTGACAAGCCAACCGTTAAATTGAGGAGGATTCTTGCTGTGAAAAAGCTGGCATTTATCATGTTTGCGCTTCTTCTTACATTAACAGCGGCAGGCTGCGCAACCCAAAGCAATATGGCTAAAGGCGACGGAAAGATCACCCTGGCCTGGCTTCCAAATGAATCTGGAGCCGATCTAGCTGATGCGCGCAATGAGATTGGCAAGCTAGTGGAGCAAGCGACGGGCAAGAAGGTCGAGCATAAGACGACAACGGATTACATCATCACGATTGAGGCGGTCGCGAGCGGTGCCGCTGACCTGGCGTTCCTCGGTGCGCAGGGGTACATCGAAGCCAACAAAAAGAATAAGAAGGTACAACCCCTGGTTGTACCGTCAGGCCCGTCCGGCACTCTGGATGATGCGGTCTATTATAGCTGGCTGGCCGTCAAGAAGGGGAATGAAGCGCAGTATCAGAGGGGCAACGAGTTCTCCATTGACAATATCGCTGGCAAGAAGTTTTCCTTTGTTTCGAATAGCTCCACCTCTGGGTTCAAGGTGCCTTCTTCTGGCATTGTCAACCACTTCAGCAAGAAGGACCCGTATAAGAACCTGAAGGCGGAAGATCTCCTAGAAGGCGGTCCTGGCAAGTTCTTCAGCGCTGTAATGTACGGAGGTTCACACCAAGGCTCCGCAGTCAACCTTTTGTCGGGGAAAGCTGATGTAGCCGCGGTCTGCGACATGTGCGTCGCGAACTATGTGGAGTTGGTCTCTGGCCCTCCCAATCGTCCTGGCGCTGTTTATAAAGTAAAGGCGGACGCGAAGGAACCGTTCAACACGGTACTCAATCAGGAGTTCACCCTGATCTCCGTTACCCCGGTTCTGAACGCGCCGATTGTTGTAAACACCGGCAAGGTATCGGAAGCGGACGTGAAGAAGCTCACCGATCTCCTGACCAGCGACGAGGTGGCTAACAATCCGAAGGTGTTCGTGCCGAAGGATTCTAAATTCGCCGGTGCGTTTGGCAAGCGGACGAAAAACGAACGGTTCGTGAAGGTTGAAGACGCCTGGTTCAATCCTATCCGGCAACTGTCGAAGTAGATGCGCACCTTACTTAACTTGAGGCGGGTTTCTAAACAGTACGGACCTGAGACGAAGGCACTCAGCGACGTTAGCTTTGCCGTGAAGGAAGGGGAATTCGTTTCCATCATTGGTCCTTCTGGGGCTGGTAAGTCTACCCTATTAAGGTGCATCAATCGAATGGTTGAGGCCAGCAGCGGGGAGATCCTGCTCGAGGGCGTTAACCTCCTCACGTTGAGCGCGGGAGAGATGAAGAAGATCAGACGAACGATCGGAATGATCTTCCAGCATTACAACCTTGTGAACCGTCTGTCTGTTATTGAGAATGTGTTACACGGGAGACTCGGCTACAAATCGCTGATTTCCGGGGTCATGGGCATCTATACTGAGGAGGAGAAGAGGCGAGCTCTAACGCTGCTTCGTTCTCTGGGCCTGGAGGACCAAGTCTTCAAGCGGGCGGATCAGCTTTCCGGCGGCCAGAAGCAGCGGGTCGGCATCGCACGCGCGCTCATCCAGCATCCGAAGCTATTGCTGTGCGACGAGCCGATCGCCTCGCTGGACCCGAATGCGTCCAAGGTGATCATGGATCACTTGAGAACGATTTGCTCGACCATGAAAATCACGCTATTGGTCAACCTGCATCAGGTCGATGTCGCGTTGAAGTATTCGGACCGCATCATCGGGGTTAATAAGGGTAAGGTCGTCTACGACGGCTCACCCAAGGATTTGACTCCCAGCCTGATTCACTCCATTTATGGCTCCGAAGCGGGAGACCTGATCTTCGACGTTGGAGGCAGGCATGCGGTGGGGTGATTTCTTTTTAAAAAAGATGATGCGATTCCTTATGTTTGTGTTGCTCCTGCTGGTCGTGACCCTGATGGCGATGACCCTTACGGAATTTGATGTAGCCCAAGGCGTCTCTTCCATTCCTAAGGCGATGCTGTGGGGATTGTCGAACTTTTATCCCACCAAAGAGGCATTCACCCGGCTCCCCGACATTCTTTACAAGCTTCGAGAAACCGTTCTCATTTCTATCGCCTCCACAACCGTGGGCGCTTGTTTGGCCCTGGTGTTCGCCATACTTGGTGCCAGCACGATCGAGATCAACCGGGTCATCGGACGCATCAGCCGGGCGATCGCAACCGTTTTTCGCAACATTGACGTCGCGGTCTGGGCGATGATCTTGCTCTTCTCCTTTGGACAAAGCGCGTTGACAGGCTATTTTGCACTATTGTTAGGCTCCTTTGGCTTCCTGACGCGAGCGTTCATCGATACGATCGACGAGGCGAGCGGCAGTGCGGTGGAGGCGCTGCGAGCAACCGGAGCTGGATACCTTCCTGTCGTCTTTCAGGCGGTCATTCCTTCGAGTCTTCCCCAAATGGTCAGTTGGGTGCTGTTCACCGTGGAGACCAACATTCGCTCGGCAACACTGG
>JBGFRN010000311.1:0-4160 GCA_041695105.1 Bacillota bacterium
GGATCGAGGGCCGCACCCCGGTTCCGGCCACGGAGAACCTGAGATCGCTGGCCAGTCACCGGACCTCGCTTTGCCTGTTTTTGAGCGCCGGGATGATCGAAAGGGCGGTGGGTGAGCTGCTCACCTCCTATCCCCCGGAGACTCCGGCCGCTATTGTTGAGAAAGCCTCCTGGCCGGAGCAGCGGGTGATTCGCGGGAATCTGTCCGGGATCGCCCGCCTGGCCCAATCGGCCGGAATTGCAAAAACGGCCCTGATCCTGGTGGGCGACTTTTTGGATGCCCACGGCACCAGATCGCGTCTTTATGACCCCGGTTTCAGTCACGAGTTCCGGGAGGGGTCCCGGTGAGGACGCCGGTGAGGACGGCCATCGTGGCCTTCACCCGGCAGGGGGCGGAGGTGGCTCTCAGGGCCAGGGCCGTCCTGGGCGGGGTTGGCCTGGGCGGGGCCGACCTGTTTTATGGGGGAAACCCTTCTGGAGGGGACCCTTCCGGAGGGGAGGCACCGCCCGGATGGACCAGGCTTGATTCCGGCCTGACTGAGGCGGTGGGAGGGCTTTTTTCCGGGTACCGGGCGCTGGTTTTCGTCTCCGCGACCGGCATCGCTGTCCGGGCCGTGGCCCCCCACCTGCGCGGTAAGAACAGCGATCCGGCGGTGGTGGTCATCGACGACCTCGGCCGCTTTGCCATCAGCCTGGTTTCCGGGCACCTGGGCGGGGCTAACCGGCTGACCGAGCTCCTGGCCGCGGGCCTGGGCGCGGTTCCGGTGGTCACCACCGCGACCGACGCCATGGGGCTGGTGGCCCCCGACCTGCTCGCCAGCGAGTTCGGCTGGGTGCCTGACCCCCCGAACCGCCTCAGGGGGATATCGGCCGCCCTGGCCGGCGGCCGGGAAGTGGTCTGGTACTGCGAACCGGAGTTTTTACCGGTTCTGACCGGGAGACTTGGACCCAAGGCAGTCATCCGTTCGATTGAGACGATCCCAGCCAGCTTGGGGGGTCCGGCCGTCCTGGTGACCCCGAGGGTGGTCGGTCAGGCCGGCCCGGGAGTATTGAATCTGAGGCCGCCCTGCCTGGCGGCCGGGGTCGGATGCCGCCGGGCGGCCCTGGACCGGGCTGGGATGGCCGAAACCGCACTGGGGTGCCTGTCGACGGCCGACCTCAAGGCGGGTGAGCCGGGCCTGGTCGAGGCCGCGCGCCGGATGGGCATCCCCCTGGTGGTGGTCTCCCGGAGTGAGATTTCCCAGTTTGAAGGAAGCTATAGCCGGTCTGAGTTTGTCCGACGGGCTACCGGCGTGGAGGGTGTATGCGAACCAGCCGCGATGTTGACCGCCAAAACCGAACAACTGATTCTGGGCAAGACCACCTTCCCGAAGTTTCCGGGGGTAACGGTCGCCCTGGCCGCGGCCGGACCGGAGACCTGTCGGTTGTGGGCATCGGCCCGGGAGAACCGGGTCACCTGACGATTGAGGCCGAGGCCGCTCTCCGCGGGGCCGAGGTCATCGTAGGGTATCAGACCTACCTCGACCTGATCGACCGCTGGCTCGAAGGCAAGGAGGTCATCGGCTCGGGAATGACCGAGGAGGTCGACCGATGCCGCCAGGCCATCAGGCTGGGCCTGGAGGGCCGCCGGGTGGCGATTGTCTCCAGCGGGGACCCTGGCGTCTACGGGATGGCCGGGCTGATCTTGGAGCTGGCCGAGGGCACGGGCCTCAGGCCACGGATCATTCCCGGCGTAACCGCCGCCACAGCTGCCGCCGCCCGCCTGGGGGCCCCGCTGATGAACGACTTTGCCGTGATCAGCCTGTCCGACCTGCTCACCCCATGGATGGTGATCGAGCGGAGACTTAAGGCCTGCGCCGAGGCCGACCTGGTCACGGCGCTTTACAACCCGAAAAGCCGGCGGCGCGCCCGCCAGATTGCGGCGGCTCGGGAAATCTTTCTGGGCAGCCGCGTGGCTGAAACCCCGGTCGGGATCGTCAGGAACGCCCTGCGCCCCGGGGAGGAGGTTGTCCTGACTAATCTGGCCGGATCAGACTATTGACATGGTCAGCACCGTGGTCATCGGCAACTCCCAAACCAGGATCATCGACGGCCGGATGGTCACCGAACGGGGGTACCGGCTGTGATTTTGGTCCTGGCGGGAACCAGCGAGGGACATCAGGTTATCTCCGGGCTGGCCCGGGCCGGCTACCGGGTGGCGGCCAGCTCGGTCACTCCTTATGGGGCTGATCTGGCGGCCAGATCCGGGGCGGAACTTTGCCTGTGCGGCCGTCTGGACGAGCCCGGACTGGAAAAGGCCCTTGTTGACCTTGGAGCGGCCGCGGTGGTCGACGCCACCCATCCTCACGCCGAGGAGGTCAGCTCGCTGGCCAAGCGGGTCAGCCAGAGGCTCGGCCGCCCCTATCTTCGGTACCGCCGGTCCAGCGGGCCGCTTCCCGACTCCCACCTGGTGGTGAGGGTCGCCGGCTGCCGCCAGGCGGCTGAGGAAGCGCTGAGACTAAGCCAGGGGAAAACTATCTTCTTGACCACCGGCGTCAAGCGCCTGGACGAGTTTGCCCGGGTTTGCCGTCCCTCAGGGCGGCTGGCCGCCCGGATTTTGCCCAACCTGGAAAGCCTGCGGCGGTGCCTGGAGCTCGGTTTCGCCCCCAATGAGATCCTGGCTGCCCAGGGCCCCTTCTCCCGTGAGTCTAACCGCCAGCAGTACCTGGACTTCGGTGCCGGGGTGGTGGTAACCAAGGACGGCGGGCTCCGGGGTGGGTTGCCCGAAAAGGTGATGGCGGCCCTGGATCTGGGAATACCGATCGTTGTCATCGATTCTCCCGAGGCACTTCCCCAGGATGAGCCCACCCATTTGGAACCGGTCCTGGAATTCGCCCGCCGGGTCACCGGGTGTTCCAACTAGTTGGAGGACAGATTAATGAAGACAGCAGTGGTTATCGCCTTTCACGGCAGCCGCCGGACCCCCCCCGATGGACCGGAGATCGAACTCGTGGCCCGGCAAGTTAGAAGCCTATACCCCGATCTGCCCGTTTATTACGGCGCACTACAGTTCAGCGCCCCGTCTATCGCCGACGCCGTGGCTTCGGCCGTGACCGCTGGGGCCCGCCGGGTGGCCGTAGTTCCGCTCTTTCTGTTTTCGGGGGAGCACGTTCAGGTTGATATCCCAGCCGAGCTCGACCGGCTGCGAGAGCGCTTCCCCGGTGTCGAAATCACTTTTGGCCGGCACATCGGGGCCGATCCCCGGTTGGCCCAGATTCTGGTTGATCGTGCCAAGGAGGTGGCCGCAGGCCTTGGAGTTTGTGTTTGATCCAACCGGGATCGAGCGCCGGAGCTTCGAAATCATCCGGGAGATCCTCGGCCCGGGGGCCGTTCCCGAGGCCCACTGGCCGGTGGTCGCCCGTCTGGTACATACCACCGGAGACCCCGAGTTCGCCCGGTTGATCCGGATCAACGCCGGGGCGATTGAGGCCGGAATCGGTGCCCTATCCTCCGGGGCCGGAGTCTTCACCGACGTCCGGATGGTTGAAAGCGGCATTAACCGCCGGCTGCTGGGCCGTTTCGGCGGCCGGGTGCATTGCCGGATCGACTCTCCTGAAGCGGCCGCCATGGCTAAAGAGGAGGGCATCACCCGGTCGGCGGCCGCCGTCAGGCTGGCGGCCGGGGGGCTGGGCGGGCAGGTAGTGGCCATCGGCAATGCCCCGACCGCCCTGGTCGAACTCCTGCGCCTGATCAGCCTGGGTTCCCCCAAACCGGCCCTGATCGTCGGAACGCCGGTCGGATTCGTTGGGGCGGTTGAATCGAAAGAGATGCTGGCCGGGAGCGGCATCCCCCACATTACCGTGGCTGGGAACAAAGGGGGCAGCCCGGTAGCGGCGGCCGCGGTCAACGCCCTGCTGCTCCAGGCCACCTCCGGGGAAAAACCGAAAAATAATGGCTAAGCTTTACGGAAGGGCCCGGGTCCCCGGCTCCTGTGGGGAGCTGGTCCAAGGGACGGTCGACGGCCGCCCGTTTTTGGTGACCTGCCCGGTCGACCTCTACTCGACGGCCTCGGTCACCCTTTACCCGGAAGCAAACAGGCGCTCCGGCCAGCCCCGCTCCAAGGCGGCCAGGGCGGTTGAGACCACCCTCGAGTTCTTGGGCCGTTCCGGGTGGGGCTATGAC
>JBGFRN010000115.1:0-4147 GCA_041695105.1 Bacillota bacterium
CAACCGGACCTGGCACCCGGCCGCCCAGGAACACCAGGAAGACGCTAAAGTTCCGGGCGGGGGGGGCAATGCATGATCCGCGACGGGCATCTGGGGGTGGCCGAGGTCTTCGGGATCATGTTTATCATCGTCGGAACCAAGGCCTTTCTCTCTTTTCCTCAATCCCTGGCCCTCGATGGCCATGGCGCCGCCTGGCTGATTCTAATCATATCTGGTTTGCTGGCGCTGGCCGCCTTGAAGCTGCTGTATTACCTGCGCCGTCCCTTCCAAGACATCGGGTTCCCGGGCATCGTCGACCTAACTCTCGGACCCTATCTGGGCGTGGCATTGAATGTTCTGTTCGCCACCCAGATCATCTTTTTGGTCGCGCTGCGGCTGCGCCACTACGCCGATGCCGTGATCACGGCCTTCCTGCCCGAAACCCCGATCAGCGTGGTCGCCGGGTGCTTGGCCGCTGGGATCGCCTATCTGGCCTATTCGGGCCTGGAGACCATCGGCCGGACCGCCCTTTTTTTTCTCCCCTGGATTCTTGGGGGGATCTTGCTGATTATCCTGGGGGTCGCCAACTGGTACGAGCCGGCCGCTCTCTTCCCGCTGCTCGGACCGGGACCGGGCCAGCTTCTCTACCAAGGCGTCCTGCGGGCGTCGACCGCCTTTGAGATTCTGGTTTTTTTCCTGATCATGCCTTTGACCCAGCTGACCCGGAAAGCGGCCGATAGCTATCGCGCGGCTGTTACCGGCCTGGTGACCGTCTTTCTGGCGCTGACCGTCGTCCAAGTCACCTACGCCATGACCTTTCCCTACCCCCTCGGTTCCAACGAGTCCCTCCCCCTGCTCAGGATGGCCAGGGCCATTTACTGGGGCCGCCTGTTCCAGCACCTGGAGCCAATTTTTCTGTTTGTCTGGGTCTTTTCGGCCATCACCGACCTGAGCGCCAGTCTGTACGCCGCCTCGCGGGTGACCGCCGGCGGGCTGAAGCTTCCCGTCTACCGGCCCCTGATTTTTCCCCTGATCCTGCTGGCCTTCGCCCTGAGTTTCCTGCCTCCGACCCAGCCCATGGCCTTCTATTGGGACGCCGAGATGCTCGGGAGCTATGGGATTATTCCAGCCTTCGTCATCCCGGCGGCCATCCTGGCCCTGGCTCGCTGGCGGAAATTGCCCGGGAAGACTGGGGAGGCCCCGTCTGGGGAGGCCCCGTCCGGATGAGGGCGGCCGCCCTGTGCCTGATCATCGTCTTACTGTTGACGAGCGGCTGCTGGGACCGCCATGAGCTCGAAGATCAAGCCTTTGTCTCAGTAATTGGCTTTGACCTGGGACCCAAGAACAATTTGCGGATCAGCTATATCATCCCGCTGCCCGTCACCGGTGAGGATGGTGGCGGGGAGGGCGGGCGGGATTTGATGGTGACGGTTGAGTCGAATTCGGTTCACGAAGCGGGCTTTATCGCTAACACTTTCGTTAGCCGCCGGATCAACGTCTCCCAAGTCGCAGCCTATATCATCGGAGAGGAACTGGCCGAGAGCGGCCTGGAAGACCTCATCGACCCGATATTGAGGGATCGTGAACTTCGGGTGGCCGCCCCCTGGACCCTGATCGTCAAGGGAACCGCTCAAGAATTCATGGAACGGATCAAGCCCAAACTCGGGGCCCATGCCGGTCGTTGGTTGGTAGGTCATATGGAATTGTGGGAACATACTGGGTTGGGGCAGAGGAGCCATTTCATACAATTTCTCCGATCCGTCGCCTGGCCGGCCGGAGCATCTGTGGTCACGCTTGGGGCAGTTAACCCAGGAAACCTCGTAACAGGATTCTCACCCTCTCCGGCCAGATTGGTCCCGGGAAAAGTCGCCCGGCAGGGTGAGGTGCCGCTCGATATCGTCGGTTCAGCGGTCATCTTCAGGCAAAAAATGATCGGCCAGCTTGATGGAAACGAGTCCCGCCTCCAAAATATCATGGCGGGCGCCTTCAGCAGTGGGTTCATCGCTTTTGAGGATCCCAATAACCCGGACCGGCTGGTCTCCCTCCGGATGAAGCAAGGCTCTCCCCCCCGGGTTCGAATCGAAGCCGCCGACCCGGTCAGGATTGACCTTAGGGTTTTCCTTGAAGGCGATCTGATGGAGCAGCGGGAACAGGTGGACTTCTCCTCACAGGAAAAAACCAATCAACTACAGGCGCGCCTCCAGGCCCGGCTTGAGGAGGACGCCCAGAAACTGATCCGGAAGGCGCAAAGGGAGTTCAAGGCCGATATTTTCCGCTTTGATCTCCACGCCCGGCGCAGGTTCTGGACCACCAGGGACTGGGAAAACTTCGACTGGTCAAAGCGCTTCCCCGAGGCTGAAATAAAAGTCCACTTCGATCTGAAGCTCCGGCGATTCGGGATGCAACTGAAACCATTGCAGCCTGTGGAATGATAGAAATGGATGCGGGGTGATCTCAGGTGAATTGGTACCTCCGAACCGCCCTGATCATGATCTTCCCAGCCCTGGTCGCCCTGTATACCCTCAATTTCGGGCGGTGGCTGGAAGAAAAAAATTACCGCCGGGGGGCGGTGGGGATGTACGTGCTGGCAATCGTGACGGTGGCTGTCCCGCTGATGATCCTGATCTTGTTGGCTGATTAGCCGGTGGCTGAATAGCTGGTGGCTGATTAGCTGGGCGCGGTGCGGTCAGCCGGCCATGAACCTTGTCCCGGCCTTACCATGCAGCACCTGGGCGGCCCGGTCCAGCGGGCCGATCATCGCTACCGGGCCCCCGGCTTCGATGAAGCGCAGGCAGGCCTCGACCTTGGGCCTCATGCTCCCGGCGGCGAAATGTCCCTCGGCCAGGTGGCGGCGCCCCTCGGCCAGGGTTATGGTCTCCAGATCATACTGGTCCGGCCGCCCGTAGTTCAAGGCCACTCGCTCGACATCGGTCAGGATCATCAGGGCCCATGCCCCCACCTCACTCGCCAGTTTCTGGGCGGCCAGATCCTTATCGACCACCGCCTCGACCCCTTCGATTTGCCCGTCGGGCCGCCGGGCGACCGGGATACCCCCGCCGCCCAGCGCCACGATAATCATCTCCCGCTCGACCAATAGCCGGATGGCCTGGCTCTCGACGATGCCCAGGGGCTCGGGCGAAGGAACCACCCGCCGCCAGCCGCGCCGCGAGTCCTCCTTCATCCGGTAGCCACGTGTTTCCAGGAGCGATTTGGCCCGGTCCGGGGTGTAGTATGGCCCGATCGGTTTGGTGGGGTTGCCGTAGGCCGGATCGTCCGGATCGACCAGCACCTGGGTCACCAGCGAGACCACCCGCCGCTCGATCCCGCGGCGGCGCAGCTCATTGTCCATCGTGCGCTGGATCATATAACCGATGAGGCCCTGGCTCTGGGCCCCGCAAGCATCCAAAGGCATCGGGGGGACGACCAACCGGGCTTCTTCTTGTTGGATCAGGATGTTTCCGACCTGAGGCCCGTTGCCGTGAGTGATGACCAGGCTGTGGCCATGGGCCACCAGCCCGGCCATGGCGGCACAGGCTGTCTGGACAGCCTCAAGCTGCTCCTGATAGGTTCCCTGCTGATTCGGTTTGACGATGGCGTTGCCGCCAAGGGCGACGACGATCGGTGGTTTCAAGCTTCCTCCTGGATAGTCGCCTGATTTCGATGGCGCGGGCAGAAGCGGTCAACCGGGCAGCCCCGGCAGGACCGATCCGCGGCCTGCCTGGTGGCCTGCCCAGCGATCGCCCCGGCGATCGCCCCGGCGGGCGGGAAGTCTTCGGGCCTGCGTCCAGCAGCGGCCGCCTCGGCCAGGCGCCTGAGTTCTTCCTCGGTCCGCTGGTAGTCCAGTTCAGCCGCCGGGATGTCGATGGTGACCCCGGGACGTATGAAGTAAAGCCGGGCCCTTTCAACCCGACGTGCGGTCAGCCGCTCCAGCACCAGGCTGTAGGCCTCCATCTGGAAGCGGTACTCCCCGGCGGCCGCGGCGGTCTCGGGGGCAGTCACCCGGTTGGTCTTGAAGTCGACCACCTCGAGCCGCCCGTCCGGGCGGAAGACAACCCGGTCGATGGTTCCGGACAAGACCACCCCCGGCCGCCCACCGGACTCGGGCAAGCGGTAGGTGAAGGGCATCTCGCTCTTTAGCGCCGGCCGGAGCGACCGTCCCGCGCTAAAG
>JBGFRN010000184.1:0-22917 GCA_041695105.1 Bacillota bacterium
GTGCCGACCATGATCAAGATGCTGATCGACGAGGACATCAGCCATTTTGACCTTGAGAGCCTTCGCAGCATCATTTACGGTGGGTCGGCCTTTCACGAAACCGACCTTCGGGCCGCCCTGGAAAAGCTTGGCCCGGTCCTGGTCCAGCTTTACGGTCAGGGGGAGTCCCCGATGACCATCTCCTATCTTAGGGCCAAGGAACATCTGGTGACGGGGGACCAAACCGTTCACCTCCGGTCGGCCGGGATAGTCCGGACCGGCTTGGAGATCAAGGTGGTCGATGATCAGGGCCGGCCGGTTCCGGCGGGGAGTCCCGGCGAGATTATAGTCCGGGGCCCGACGGTAATGAAGGGCTATTGGAACCGGCCCGAAGCGACCGCCGAAACCATCCGTGCTGGCTGGCTCCACACCGGCGATGTCGGGTACTTGGACCAAAGGGGTTTCCTTTACCTGGTTGACCGAAAAAAAGACATGATTATAAGTGGTGGGTCCAACATTTACTCGCGCGAGGTAGAAGAGGTCGTAATAAAGCACCCCGCCGTCAGCGAGGTAGCCGTAGTTGGCGTCCCCGACCGCCTCTGGGGCGAAAAGGTGGTCGCCTTCGTGCTGCTCCACCCGGGTCAGTCGTTGGCCGAAGACGAGATCACCGCTTTTTGTGACCGGCACCTGGCCGGCTATAAAAAACCGCGAAAATTTATCTTCGTTGATGCTCTTCCGAAAAACCCCTATGGAAAGATCCTGAAGTCCGAATTGAGGAACCGATATCTGGGGTGATGCCGGTGATCTTGATTATCGATGATGAGGACGAAATTCGTTGGACCCTGCGCAAGGCACTGGAGTCCGAGGGTTACCACGTCTTCGAGGCCGGAACCGCCAGGGACGGTCTGAGAATTTTGGATGAGAGTGAAATAACCCTGGTCCTGCTTGACCAGGTGCTGCCTGACATCGACGGGCTCAAGCTAATCCCAAATATCAAGGGGCGCAACCCCAACGCCATGATTTTCATGATCACGGCCTTTTCGTCAATCGAACAAAGCGTCCAGGCCATTAAGTCGGGCGCCTATGACTATATTTCTAAGCCTTTCAACATCTCAGACCTTAAACACAAGATAAAGCGGGGGCTGGAGGCCCAGGACCTAAGCCGGGAGTTAGAGACCTTCCGGGAGATTCAGGTACAGTCGCTGAACCGTGAAAAGATCATCGGCCGCAGCCCCAAGATGCTGGACGCCCTTCAGAAAGTCGAGCGCTTGGCCGCCTATCCCGACGCTCCGGTCCTGATAACCGGGGAGACAGGAACCGGGAAGGAGGTAATCGCCCGGGCCATTCATCTGAAAGGCCCTAGGGCCGATAAGCCCTTTATTGAGATCAACTGCGCGGCCATTCCCGGAAATCTTTTGGAAAGCGAGTTGTTCGGCTTTGAACGCGGGGCATTTACCGATGCCAAAAACCGCAAGGTTGGGCTTTTGGAGTGCGCCCATAAGGGAACGGTTTTTTTGGATGAGATCGGCGAGATGGATCTTAACCTCCAGGCCAAGATCCTGCGTTTCCTGGATGACCGGGTTGTCCGCCGGGTGGGCGGGGTCAAGCCGTTTCCGGTCGATGTGCATGTCTTGGCCGCCACCAACCGCAACCTCGAACAGGAGGTTCAACAGGGAAGGTTCAGAGCCGATCTATACTTTAGACTGAGTGTCATCCCGATTAACCTTCCCCCCCTGAGGGAACGCGGCGAGGACGTCACCCTTTTAGCCGAGCATTTCATCAATCATTACGCCCAAAAGTTTCACCGGCCTGTCCCGCGGCTGAGCCGGGCGGCGGCCGAGGTGATGCTCCGCTATCGCTGGCCCGGGAACATTAGGGAACTAAGAAACGTCATCGAGCGCCTGATTATCCTCGAAGAGGTCGAGGAGATTTTCCCCTACCATCTGCCTGAAAATATGCATGTCCAACCCAACCCCCCGCCTCACCCAAAGCTCGAATTCGGCGGGGAACTGCCGTCTCTGGAAGAGGTTCAAAACGAGATGTGCACTCATTTAATTAGAGAGGCCCTCAGGCGGACCAACGGAAATATTTCGGCGGCCAGCGCCATGCTTAAGATCGACCGGAGCACCCTCAGATACCAAATGAAAAAACTTGGCCTGTTGAATTAAGCGGTCTTAACCCTCCCCCAGCGGAGGGTTATTTTTTTCCCCGATTGGTTCCCCCAACCCAATCAGGGGGCAAAATTCTTCATCTGGCGATGAATATTAAACATTCCCCGAACCAGATTGACCGGGGGAAATCACTGGCCGGGCAGGCAAAACATCAGTAAAATCGGACTTTTTCGGCGACTTGGACCGGCTGCTCAGAATTTGGCAAGGTTCTTGCAACGGTAAAAGGCTATACAAAATTTGCCGGGGATGTGGGGACCGCTGGGGGGAGGAACGGAATGGACGTCAGACCGGAGCTATTTATAGCCGGGATCGCTGTGGGCTGTATTTACGCCGTCTTGGCGGTAGGTTTTGTGATAGTTTACAAGGCCACTCGGACGTTTAACTTAGCCCAGGGCGGGTTGATCCTGACCGGCACCTACCTGGCCTACAGTCTTTCCGCGGCCGGGGTTCCTCCGGTGCTCGCGGTTGTCCTGAGCATGCTCTTGGGTTTTATCCTAGGATTCGCCATCGAAAGGCTGTTCCTCAGGCCGATGATCGGAGAGTCGACGGCCTCCATCCTACTGCTGACACTCGGGCTGAATGAAATTATCAAGGGGCTGCTCGGAATCATCTACGGTTCCAACCAACGGCCCTTCCCGGACTTGTTCCCAAAGGGTTCGGCTGATTTTTTTGGAAGCCAGATCCCGATGATTTACGTTTGGGAGATCGGCATCTCGCTCATGTTTTTTCTGGTCTTCTCCTTCTTTTACCTCAGAAGCCCGGTCGGCCTGGGCATGAGGGCGGCGGCAAATAATCAGGACTGGGCCAGTCTGGCCGGTATCAGCGTTAGCCGTGTCACGGCCTTGAGTTGGGGTTTCGCCGCCGTCGTCGGAACGGTCGGAGGAGCGTTTTTGGCCGAGCTGCTGTCGGTCAACTCGTCCCTTGAGGCTTACGCCTTCCGCGCCTTTCCGGCGGCTATTCTGGGTGGCATCGACAGCGTCGGCGGGGCTTTGTTGGGCGGTCTGGTTATTGGAATAGTTGAAAGCCTGGTCGGGGGCTACCTCGACCCCTGGCTGGGGGGAGGGGGCAAAGAGGTTATGGCCTACATCATCCTGCTGGTCACCCTCCTGGTTCGCCCGTACGGCTTCTTCGGAACGGAGGAAATTGAGCGGTTATGAGGAGTGCTTATTACAAGACCAGCTATTGGAGCGACCGCGAGCTGCTTCCTTTAACTATTGACCGGATGGCCATAGTCATTGCCGCCCTGGCGGCCGCGGCTGTGCCGTTCCTCCCAAACACTTACCTAATTCACCTGATCAACCTGACAACGATCAGCATAGTTGGAGCCCTGGGCCTGAACCTTTTGATGGGCGTCTGCGGACAGATTTCTTTGGGCCATGCCGCCTTCATCGCCACCGGCGCTTATGCCACCGCCATTTTGACCGATTGGTTGCCCTGGGTCCCTTTTCCGTTGGTATTTATCTTCGCCGGTCTGGTTTCGGCCGTACTGGGAATATTGGCCGCCTTGCCAGCCTTCCGGCTGAAGGGCCTTTACCTGGCCCTGGCCACCATTGCTGTCTACCATGTGGTTCTGTTCGTCCTCCTGAAGGCTGACGGCCTGACCGGCGGGGCCATCGGTCTGAAAGTGGCGGCGCCCAGCCTGATTGGCGATTTCCGGCTCAGCGAACTCTCCTTCTATCCCATAGGACTGGCCACCGCCGTATTGTGCGTGCTCATCTGCATGAATCTGATGCGCACCAAGGTTGGGAGGGCTTGGAAGGCGGTCAGGGATTATGATTTAGTCGCCGCTGCTATGGGGATCAACCTTCGTTACTATAAAGCCCTGGCCTTTGCCTCAAGCAGCTTCTTGGCCGGCGTGGCCGGTAGCATGTATGCCTTTTATATCGGGTTCATCAGTCCGGCTGACTTCTCTTTTGGGATGACAATCAGCTACATCGCTATGGTTATCGTCGGCGGGATGGGGGTTACGGCCGGCGCCGTCTCCGGGGCGATCCTAATAACTTGGCTCCCCTTTATCATCAACCTCATGGTCGGCTATTCAAAAGATTTTTTGCCCGGACTCCAAGTGGCCACGATTTTGCCTTATATGGAATCGATTTCTTTTGGCCTGGTCATCGTCTTTTTCCTGGTCTTTGAGCCCGACGGGCTGTTCGGGATTTGGGTCAGATTCCGCAAGTACCTAGTCCTTTGGCCCTTTAAACACTAGCGCCGGGGACAAAGCAAGGGGGGGATAGGGTTGCCTATTGAGGGTTAAGAGCGTATACGAACTGTCCTGAAATCATTTAAGGGGGAAAAGGGATTTGAAAAGAGTATTGGCGATCTTTTTGGCTTTGGCCTTACTCACGACAGTGGTGGCTGCCGGATGCTCCTCGGCCCCGCCGCCAAGCACTTCGGACAAAGGGAAGGCCGCCGAAACGCCTCCAACCCCGCTGGCCCAGGGAGTGACCAAAGACAGTATCAAACTGGGTATAGTCAGTGATTTGACGGCTGGGGGCAGCGCCCCGGGAGCAGCCGCCACTGGTGCCTATCAAGCCTATGTAAAGTGGCTGAACGATCGGGGCGGGATTAACGGGCGTAAGATCGAGCTGATCATTGAAGACGGCAAGCGCGACTTGGCCCGGGAGGTCAGCCTCTATAAGAAGCTGCGTACCCAGGACAAGGTGTTTACGGTCGTTAACACCTGGACGACCGGAGCCCAGAACGCTCTTAAAGAGGACTATACCAAAGACG
The DNA here is from genome assembly GCA_041695105.1 of Bacillota bacterium. Classification (GTDB taxonomy): domain Bacteria; phylum Bacillota; class Sulfobacillia; order JAMDAP01; family JAJYMS01; genus JBGFRN01. The sequence goes on from JBGFRN010000184.1 coordinate 4,881, forward strand.
AAAACGTCGTTTTTCCGGCATCCCGGGCCTTGTTCCTCTTTGATCCAAAGACTTACCCATACGTGTTCATCACTTCGCCTACTTATACGGCTGGCTACTACGCCATGATAGATTACGTCGTGGAGAAGAAACCGAACGCAAAGGTGGGGCTGATCTACCCCGATGACACCTTCGGTCAGGACGCCCTGAAGTGGATTAAATTACGCGCCGAGGCCAAGGGGGTTAAGTTGTTCCCCGAGGTCTTCAACTGGACCGAAATCGACGCCACTTCTCAGATCAGCAACCTCAAGAAGGCTGATGTAGACTATGTCTTCATCGCCCTGGGCTTTCCCGCGGCCGGGGTCATTTTCAAGACGGCCGACAAGCTCGGTTTTGACAAGACCATCATGACCAACTTCACCACTACCGATGCTGCTGCTTTCAAGCACGTTAAGGACAGCAAGTCCTTCCGGAACTCGATTGGGGTCGGGTTTTACGCTGCGGCCGGAGAGGATGTCCCTGGCAACAAGTTCTTCAAGGAAATAGCTGAGAAATTTGGGATAGCCAAAGAGGTTTGGCAGTCGCACTGGTTCACCCTGGCCGGGGTCGATGCCATGGTCTTCTTCGAAGGCCTGAAGCGGGCGGGCAGCAACCCAACCCCCAAAGGGGTTCGGGACGCCATCGAGGCTCTGAAGGACTTCGACACCAAGGGACTCTCGGCTCCGATAACCTTTGGGCCTAACAAGCATATCGGGTCCAACTCGGTCAAGTTCGTCAAGCCGGACCTGGAAAAAGAGCTATTTGTTCCGATCACAAGCTTCATCGAAGTCAAGTAATTCCGAAGGGAAAAAAGCCATGCTCGAAGTCCAAAACCTGGAGGTCGTCTACGACCGGGTCATCTTTGCCGTTAAAGGTGTCTCGATCAAGGTTCCGGAGGGCGGGATCGTGGCGGTGCTGGGCCCCAACGGTAGCGGCAAGACCACCATACTTCGGGCCGTAGCCGGAATCTTGAAGTCGCAAAAGGGAGATATCACTTTTGGCCAGGTCAAATTTGACGGCCAGTCGATAGCTGACTTGCCTCCCGACCAGATCCGCAGGTTAGGACTTTGTCTGCTTCCAGAGCGCGGTGGGATCTTCGACGAACTGACGGTCGACGAAAACCTCAGGCTCGGGGCCATCCTGGGCCCGAGCGGGGATTTTCAGAACCGGTTGGAAAAGGCTTGGGACTGGTTTCCCCGGCTCAAAGACAGGAGAAAGATCAGGTCAGGTTACCTCAGCGGGGGCGAGCAGCAGATGCTCGCTCTCGCTCGGGTCCTGCTCGCCCGCCCCAGATTCCTAATGCTCGATGAACCGTCGCTGGGCCTGGCCCCGATCATCGTCGATGAGATATTCGCCTTTATCAAACGCCTGAACGCCGAAGAGAATATTTCGGTCTTGATAGTCGAACAGAACGCGGCCCGGGCGCTGAGCATCGCCTCATACGCCTATGTCTTGGAAAACGGGAAAACCGTTCTGGATGGGGGAACATCGGACCTGTTAAAGGACAAGGAGATTAAGGAGTTTTACCTTGGAATCGGGGGCGAGGGCACAAGGAGGAACTACCGGAACATCAAGCACTATAAGAGAAGGAAGAGATGGCTCTCATGAGCGAGCGAGAGATCATTCCAAAATACTGGGCCAGGCGGAATGAAGTCCTGCCCTCTTTCCCCAAGTTTCATGCCAGCCGGGGCAAGACGCGGCTGGTGGTGGTCGATTTCTCCCTTCGTTTCGGTGGGATTTCCGCCGTCCATAACGTCTCTCTGGACGTAAAACAAGGCGAATTTCATTCCATCGTCGGTCCTAACGGAGCCGGCAAGAGCAGTGTCCTGAACTGTATCAGCCGGCTGTACCACCCCCAAAGCGGCGATATTTTGGTTGATGGCCAAAGCATTATAAAGGTGCCCCCTCACAGTATCGCCTCCCTTGGAATCGGCCGGGCCTTTCAAAGGCTTTCCCTTTTCCGCGGCTTAACCGTTCTGGAAAACATAATGGTCGGAAGGCACCTCTTCATTCAATCCGGGTTGGTATCCGGCGGTCTTTACTGGGGACCCGGCTTGCGCGAGGATATCCGCAATCAGGCCAGCGCCGAAGAGATCATCCAATTCCTTGAGATTGAGCACCTGAGAGATAAGCGGGCCAACGAGCTGTCATACGGGCAGCAGAAGCGGGTGGAACTGGGCCGGGCGCTGGCCTTGGAGCCAAGTCTGCTGCTGCTGGATGAACCGGTGGCCGGAATGACGCTGGAGGAAAAAGAGGATATCGCCCGTTTCATCCTCGACATCAAAGAGGAAATCGGGATGAGCATCGTCTTGGTGGAGCACGAACTTGACCTGGTGGTCAGCATCTCCGACCGGATAACCGTCCTCAACTTCGGTCAGGTAATTGGGCGTGGCCTCCCGAGCGAGGTCCTGAACATGCCCGCGGTGGTCGAGGCCTATCTGGGAGAACAAGAAAAAAAGGCCGCCATCTAGACCAGCCGGGCCAAGGGGGTGGGAGAATGAAATACACCTTTTCCGAGGGCGACACCCTGCCAAAGCTGCTGCTCAAGGCCGCCAGCGCTTGGCCCAAGCGAGTCGCGCTCAGGGAGAAAGATTTTGGGATCTGGCAAGAGGTGACCTGGAAGGAGTACTCCGAACACGTCCGCGACTTCGGTCTTGGACTGCGCCGGCTTGGGCTGAAACGCGGCGACCGGGTGGCTATTCAGGCTGAGAATAAGCTTGAATGGGTCTATGCCGACCTTGGAATTCAGGTCATGGGGGGCGTAACCGTCGGCATCTACCCCACAAATCCCTCCGCCGAGGTAAAACATATTCTGGCCGACTCCGAAAGCGTGATGATCGTAGTCGACGACCAGGAAAACGTCGACAAGGCCCTCGAAGTAAAAAGCGACCTTCCATTATTGAAGTACATCATTTGCATGAACATGAAAGGAATAAAACAGTACGGCCAATCAATGATCCTGGGGTTTCGTGAAGTCGAAGAATTAGGCCGCCAGGTGGCCCAGGGCAACCCGGGGCTTTTTGAGAGCCTGGTTGCCGAAGGCCAGAGCGACGATTACTCAGTTTTAATTTATACCTCCGGCACGACCGGCCACCCCAAAGGAGCCATCCACTCGCACCGGACCTGTTTGGTATCGGCCGAGCAGGTAGTGAAGATATTTGATTTTTACCCAAATGACCGCCATCTTTCTTACCTCCCCTTGTGTCATGCGTTTGAACGCGGATTTGCCGTTTACCAGCCCCTGATGATCGGCTATACCGTCAACTTCGCCGAGAGTATCGACACGGTTCAGGCCGACCTAAGAGAGATCGGCCCGACCATCTTTATCACCGTTCCTCGTATTCTCGAAAAAATTCAAGGTGAGATTTACGTCAAAGTCGACAACTCGACCCGACTGAAACAACTTTTTTTCAAAAGAGGATTGGAGACCGGCCGTAGGTTATCGAAAAAAAGCCTCCTTTGGCAGGCGTTGAGTCCGTACGAGAGGCTACTCAACTGGCTTTGGGGATGGCTGATCTTTAATCCGATCAAAGATTTTACCGGTTTTAAGCGGGCCCGCCTGGTCATTTGTGCCGGGGCGCCCTCCTCAGAGGACATCCATCTGTTTTTCCACGGGCTCGGGGTTCCAATTCGCGAAGCCTTTGGAATGACGGAACTCTGCTGCTTGGTGACCGTCCACCGGGACCATGACATCGTGGTCGGAACCACGGGTCCGGCGGTACCGGAGTGCCAGTTCCGGATAGCCGAGGACGGTGAGATTCAGTTCAAGGCCCCCGGGCTGTTCTTGGGATACTTCAGAAATCCCCAGGCGACCGAGGCGGTCTATTCTGAAGACGGCTGGTTCTGCACTGGCGATTTAGGGGAATGCGACACCAAGGGGCATTTAAAAATAACCGGCCGGAAAAAAGACATCATTATAACCAGCGGCGGAAAGAATGTCTCGCCCCAGTATATTGAGACCAAACTGAAGGCCAGTCCCTTCATCCGCGAAGCCTTGGTCGTCGGAGACCGCCGAAAGTATTTGGCCGCCCTGATTCAGATCGACATGGATGTCGTTGGCAACTGGGCGCGAGGACAGGGCGTCCCCTTTTCAACCATCAGGGACCTGTCTCGAAGCCCAAAGGTTTATTCCCTAATAGCCTCGGAGGTACAGCAGGTGAACCGGGAATTAAACCGGGTCGAACAGATCAAGCGGTTTTCTTTGATCGACAAAGAACTGTATCATGAAGAGGGCGATATGACCGCTACTCAAAAAATCAAACGCTCCGTCCTTGAGAGCAAATTCGCCGATTCCATTGAGAGCTTGTTCGCCGACCCCGAGCCAAGAGAGGTTGGTTAGGAAGTGAGATTCCGCGACTACCTCCTCGGCCATAAATACAAGACCGGGGCTTGGGAGGCAAGCGAGGCTGAAATCAGGTCGTTCGCCGAGAAATACGACTGCCAGCCCCTGCACCTCGACCAGGAGTTCGCCAAGAACGGCCCGTTTGGGGGAATCACCGCCTCCGGGTGGCAGACTCTGGCGGTGGCCTTCGGGCTGTGGATCAAATCGATCGATCCTACCCATAACCGTGGCGGCATCTCCCTGGACGAGGCCCGCTGGCTGAAGCCGGTGTACGTAGGAGACGTTCTCCGGGCCGAGGTCGAGATTACCTCGCTGAGGAAGACTTCCAAAGGCGACAAGGGGGTTGTCGTCTACCATTTCACCGTCCTTAATCAACGCGAAGAAGTCGTCCTCGATTTCAAGACCACTGGTTTTGTGGCCGTTTAGGCAAGGCCGGATGGTTCTGGGCCAATGAGGTCGGCCGATGGTTATTGAAGGGAGCGAGCAGAAACATCGAACTTCCCGACGGTGTAAGCCTATTACCCCCCAAAAAAGCCTTGGATGGGCACAATTTGGGGGTTTTTGTGTCGAAAGCACCTCTGTGTTCTGGTTTTTGCCCCTCTAGTGGCTAGAAACGTCAATTGTTTTCCCTGAATTGGTCCGCTTGCCCGAAAAATTATAGATGATTCTAGCAACTGCAATTCCTAGGACGTATCCAGCGGCAGCCGGCAGAGGAATCACGTAAACTGATCGTCCTTCCGGAGGCGGCAGGACAACCTCACGTCCGGGATGAACTTAATAATAATGGCTTAGCACGATACCCGGACGGGGGTTGGCCACTTGAAAAAACACGCCGTGGCTTTGACGGTATTTCTGATTGTGATGGCCCTGGTATTGGTCGGTTGCTCATCCAAGCCGGCGGGAACGCCCGCTCCGCCCCCGAACTCGCCCCAGGCTAGCCCCGGCGGCAATTCGACCGTCGCTCAGGGCGCTTACGTTCCACCGGAAACCGGATTCCCCCAGCCCGGGAAACCGGCCCGCCGCCAGCGCCCGTCCTCGCCCCAACTGCCGGGAACGCTGCTGGCCATAATTGAAAACAGCCCGATGGCGCGCCCGCAGGCCGGGCTCGACCGGGCCGATGTCGTCTTTGAAACTCTGGCCGAGGGCGGGATCACTCGCTTCATGGCCGTTTTTTACACCGAGCCGGCCGAGAAAATCGGGCCGATCCGCAGCGCGCGCTACTATTTCGTCGAGATCGCCAAGGCCTTCGGTGCCCCCTTCGCCCACGCCGGGGGCAATGAGGACGCCCTGGCGCTGATCCCGGCCATCCGGATCCGCGATATGGACGAGATCTATAACTCTGGGGCCTGGTTCTGGCGTTCGACCGACCGCCGATCGCCCCATAACCTCTACACCAGCACCGGGAAGCTGGCCCAGGGGGCCAAGGCCAAGGGGTTCCCGATGCTCCCGCTCGATCCCCTTCCGACTGGTCAGGTCGAGGGAGGGCGGGAGGTCAGTGAATTCAGAGTGACCTTCTACCAGTCGGATAAATACACCAGTTCCAGCGGCTGGGTCTGGCGTGACGGTGCTTACTGGAAGAACGTCGACGGCCAGCCTCATATCCTTGAGGGCGGAACCCAGATTTCGGCCGACAATGTCGTGGTGCTGGGAACCCGGATGTTTGACGAAAAGAAAGAAGACTGGCAGGTTAATATCAGGGTCGTCGGTCAGGGAGAGGCCGTTTTCTTCACCGGGGGCAAGGCCTACCAGGGAACCTGGCGCAAGGCCTCCCGGGAATCCCATTTCGAGTTCCTATACGAGGGAAAGCCAATGAAGTTTGCACCGGGACAGACCTGGATTGCAATCGCACCCGGGATCAGCGCGGTTGCTTACTGAAAGCATCCATCTTGGCCTTGAATCCGGCTGCCCGGTCGCTCCGGTTGACCCGGATGCGCTTGAGTGCCAGCGGCTCGGACTTTTCGCCCAGACCGTAGCGGGTGGTGACTGCCCCGCGATACCCGGCCTCGCGGGCGACCTCGATAGTCGTCTGGTCGTAGCGCCCGGCTGGGTAACAGAGAAAGTCAACCGGGACGCCGAACCTGCCCGACAGTTCGGCCCGGGAGCGGGCCAGCTCGGACTCCTGGGCCGCCCGGGAGAGCCCGGTCAGATTCGGATGGCTGGCGGTGTGCGAGGCAATCTCGTGACCCTCGGTGACCAGTTGCCGGATCATAGTCTCGTTCATATAGCCGTGGCGGCCGATAAAGCTCGAAATTATGAACTGAGTGGCACGCAGGCCATGCTGGCGAAGGATTGGCCGGGCCAGGCTGAAGACGCTCTCGTATCCGTCGTCAAAGGAAATGACGACCGGTTTTTCAGGGAGGGGCTCGCCACGGTTCCAGTGCCCAAAGACCTCGGTCAGGGACACCGCTGAGTATCCGGCTTCTTTGAGGTAGCTCATCTGGGCGGCGAAGTCGATTTCGCTGACGTATAGCTCCTTCATCGGCCCGTTGTTGTCGCCGACAACATGGTACATCAGGATGGGCACAGATTTTGAACCCGCCCTGGGCTGATTCGGCCTGGCGGCCCCCGGGGCGGGGGCCAGCGGCGCGACCGGCTGTGCCAGCGGCGCGATCGGCTGTGCCGGCGGTGGCGGTAAGGCGAGGACCTGCGGAGAGGGAGCGGGCGGAGAGGGAGCAAGTGGAGTTTGCCCCGGGGAGCCGCCAGCGACAATACCAGCGGCAATACCAGCGGCTATACCAGCAGCGAGAACCGGCGAGGCCGCCGGTTTGGGACTTCCGGCGGCCGAGAGTACCAGCAAAACGCAAACGGCAAGGGAAAAAGCCCGGCGTGAAATCATAGTAATAAAAATCTACCGCATGGCACGGGCCTTGTCATCAGGGTTAGTTTACAAAAAGCGATCGCAGTAAAACCCCAAACAGAAAACCGAGACCGGCGACCGAAGTCACGACGGCCAGTAAGATCCAAGCCAGCCATCGAATTGGGAAGGGATTTTTTTGGCGAGCCAGCCGGTGCAAGATCCTGACCCCCCAAGTAATTGAACGCGGGGGGAGGTGCCTGAGCCCGACCGAACCAAGGTCGGCCGTCCTTAGGGTCGGTGCGGGTAAGGTGGAGCCGTGGACGCGGTGCCAGTTGGTGAAGGCCTCGGCCAGCCAGGCCCGGGCCCGCCTCCGGCCGGCCTCGAAATCGTGCTTGAGGTAATCAGGTGAAACAAATCCCATAAAGTGACCCAGGGCCTCGCCGGCTAGTTCCTCCTCCGGGCGCTCGGGGGCGATTCGTTCAACCGGTATCCAACGCCGGTCGGTCAACCCAAAGTTAGCGGCGAGCTGGTCAGCGAAACCTATCACCAGCCTCTGCCCATCGGGATCGTGCCGACGAAATTTTGAGCGGATTGACCTCCACAGCTCAATGATTTCCCTGTCGTGTTGGTCAGGGACGAGCAAATCTGGATCCAGTTCGGCCGGGGGATGGAAAAAACGAGTGAAACGTCCGTTCACGGCCAGGGGCGCGGCCGGTTTGGCCTGGGTCAGGCCGCTCAGAAGGTCGTCGACCGACTTCAGTAGCGCTTCAATGCGCCGGTTTTCATCGTCGGCCTGCTTTAGCTCCGGGTTCGAGGCATTGAGGGAGAGCATCCAGCGCACCCGTCGATAGACCTCGAAAGCTTCAGGATCCGGGCGCCTGCCTTTGAGCCCGTAAACTAAGTCTGGGGGCTGGGGCGGGGCCCCGGTGCGGCCTTGATCCGAGGGACGGGGAAGGACGAAGACGATCAAGCGCTCGGGGTCGAAGACGGGGGCATTGCCACCCAACTCGCGGATGGCGTCCATGGCCCTTTTCAGGGGGCGGTTGTCGAGCACCCCTCCGTCAGTGTAGTAATAGCTTCGTTCCCGGTAGGGATAAACGCCGATCCCGCGTTCAGCAGCCGAGGCGCTTTCCCAGGACTCGACGGACGCCAACCGGTCGCAGTAGCTGATGGCGACCGGGTCAAAAGCCACCGGAAAGGCCCCGGAGGCCACCGCCGCTCCGGCGATCCGCTCCCAAAGCCGGTTCTCAGCGCCAATGCCCGGCAGCCGCCATCCTGGCTTGAGCCTGAAGGAGATCGACTCACTGATCGCCAGGTCGGTCGAGTAGATTCCAAAGTATCGCCTGGGATGAGGTATAGGGTCCATCCGGGACACAGCCATTTTCACCAAGATTTCCCCGGCTCCCCCTGGCCCGGGAGGACCCGAGACCGGCTCAAGCAGGTTGTCACGAGCCAGTTTTTCAATATAGGCGCTGCTTAGCAGCGAGCGGTAGCTTCTCGGGTCGCGGTAAGGCCAACGTCTGGGGTCGGGGCGGGGCCGGCTGAAATCGGTCAGGCCGTCCATGGTGACCCGAGTCCAGACTTTAAGGCGCTCCCGGCAGGCCCCGCGAGACAAATGCAGCCCGGCCAGGGCGGCGACCATGGCCCCGGCCGAGGTTCCCACCAGGATGTCGATGGAAAAAGGAGGTGGCACCGGCGCCTCCAGGGCCTCTAGAAGGGCATCGACCACCCCGGCTTCGAAGCTGCCCAGGGAAACCGCGCCGGGCAGCACCAGGGCCAGCTTGCGGCGCCGGTCGACGTTTAGCGGCGGGTGATTTCCAGTGATCAAGGCCTCACCTCCAGAATCAGTTAACTTGGAAGGTGCTCAATGAAACTCCTGATCGACGGCTACAACCTGATCCGATGCACTCCGCTCGGGAGTGCCGAGCGAACCGGGCTCGAACCGGCTCGCGAGGCCGCCCTATCGATGCTAAGCCGGTACCAGTGGCTCAAGGGACACCAGGTGACGGTTGTCTTCGATGGTCCGTCCCGCAATCAGGCCCGCTTCGGCCCAGTTCGAATTCTCTACGCATCCTCGGCCGACCAGGAGATCAAGAAGCTGGCCGGGCCCGGGTGGACAGTCGTTACCTCCGATCGTGAGGTGGCCCGGGAGGCTGAACGCCGGGGTGCCCTGGCCATCAGTTCGGAGGCATTCTGGTCTAAACTCAACCAAGCAGCCCAGCTCAACGAAAAGGACGAGGAAGAGGACGGAGAAGAGGACCGGGCCTCGCCTGCCCACAAAAGAGGAACGGCTCGCCGCGCCTCAAAATCCGAGCGGCGGCGGCAGGCCGGTCTGAACAAGCTTTAAACAAACATGCCAGTCATTCTGGTGCCTCGAGGTCCCTTCTATTATATGCTGGGCGAGCTTAGCGGCAGACTGGTGTCACTCGTGCATTACCAATTGGGGTTTACCGAATAAACAATATTGACATAGGAATAAATAAGGAATATCCTGGTGGTAGATGATCCGATTGGAGGTGGCGCTGTGGATCAGCGTCTGGCCGTCGAGTTAATGGATACCGCTTGGATGCAGCGTCAGGTCAAGTGCCGGGCGGCCTGCCCGGTGAACACCAACGCCGCCGGATATATCAGCCTGATCGCCCAGGGCCGGTTCGCCGAGGCATACGAAATGGCTAAGGAACCAAACCCGTTTGTTAGCGTCTGCGCCCACATCTGCGCTCACCCCTGCGAGACATTTTGCCGGCGAGGCCTCTTTGACGAGCCGATCGGCATTTGTGCTCTGAAGCGCTTTGCTTACGATAACCGCGGGCAGCGGCGTCCCATACCTCCAATTACGCCTAGAGAGGAAAAGGCGGCCGTGATCGGGGCCGGCCCGGCCGGGTTTTCGTGCGCCCACGACCTGGCCCTTAAGGGATACCGGATCACGATCTTCGAAGCCCAGCCGGTTCCGGGCGGGCAGATGAGGCTGGGTCTTCCGCCTTACCGGCTGCCCAGGAACGTCATCGACGAGGACATCGGCGAGATCCTCAAGATTGGGGTCGAGGTCCGTTATAACCAGCGCTGCGGGAGAGATTTCACCCTGCAGGACCTGAAAGACCAGGGCTACCGGGCGGTTTTTCTGGCCGTCGGCGCCTGCAAGAGCCGCGACCTGCCCCTGCCCGGAACCGACCTGGACGGCGCACACAAAGGGGTCGAGTTTTTAACCCAGGTCAACCTTGGCCAGCGGGTCAACCTCGGAAAACGCTGCATTGTTATCGGCGGTGGGAACGTGGCCATGGACGTCGCGCGTTCAGCCTGGCGCCAGGGTGCCTCGGAGGTTCACATCGTCTGTCTTGAGTCCCGGGACGAAATGCCGGCCTCGGATTTCGAGGTCCATGAGGCCCAGGAGGAGGGCATCACCATCAACCACCGGCTCGGTCCCCGGGAGATCCTCGGGCGTGACGGGCGGGTGTCCGGCCTCCGCCTGGTGGGGGTAAAGTCAGTCTTTGACGCCAACCGCCGGTTTAACCCTATCTTTGACGAGGACCGGATCGAAGAAATCGAATGCGACAGCGTCATCCTGGCCGTCGGCCAGACCTCGGATCTGAGCTTTTTGCGACCTGCGGACGGAGTCGAGGTCACGCCGCGCAATACGATTAAGATAGACCCGAGGACTATGGCTACCACCGCCCCGGGGATTTTTGCCGGCGGGGACGCCGCCTTCGGCCCGGCCATCTTGATTGACGCCGTGGGTGACGGTCGCCGGGCGGCCCGTTCGATTCACCAGTATCTGTCCGGGCAGGACCTTCAGACTGAAATCGTCCAGACCATGACCAAAGTCGATTGGTATCGCGGGCTGGACGACTACGACCGGAGGAGCCGGCCGGAGATGCCGGCGCTGCCTCCGGAACAGCGCGACCTCGAGACCGAGGTCGAACTCGGCTACGATCTGGAGCGGGCCCAGGCTGAGGCCTGCCGCTGCCTGCACTGTTTCATCAACCCCTGGCTGAACCCCGACGACTGCATCGTCTGCGGGGGCTGCGTCGATGTCTGCCCCCACGACTGCTTGAGCATCGTCAATCTGGCCCGGCTGGGGGATAACCCCCGGGTGGCGGGTGCCGTTGCGGCTGGGCTGGGGGAGGCGTCTGAGGCCGCCGGAGGCGCTTCGGTGATGCTCAAAGATGAAGATCTCTGTATTCGCTGCGGGCTCTGTGCCCACCGTTGCCCGACCGGTGCCATGAGCATGCAGCGGTTCGACTGGAGCGAAAAACCCAAGGCGGAGGCCAGGTAATCGCATGCCCGAGCCCAAATTTGGATATTTCTTGTATAAATCATGAGGTTCCGGGGAAAATACGTCAAAACAAGGTCGAAAGACTTTGGGAGGCGTAGCTATGTACCAGTCCCGCCAGCTCACCCAGGTTGCCCGGCGGCGCCGCAACGGCTGGCTTGTGGGGCTTTCCCTGACCCTGATTGCTCTAGTTCTGGTTACCCTGGGGTACGCTGGGTATCTCTTCTTCCGGGAGGTTCCGGGTCCGGTTAGCCCTCCGGTTTCGCCGGCCAAGTCACCGGCTGATGTCCCGCCTGAGCCGGTCAAGGTGTCTAAGGAAGGACTGCCGGGGCCACATCCGAAGGCGTCAATAGTCAAGCCTGACACCGAGATGATCTATGAGTACCATTATCACTTGACCGGAAAGACCCGGCGCGAGACTGGAAGACCGACCCCGGAGATGGTCGGCCTGACTGAAGACGGTCTCAGGCGCGTCTATCCCCAGTATGAGATCCGCGAGTTCTCCGGCACGCGCGTGGTGCTGCGCGAGGAAATCGCTGGGATGCTCGACCCCGGCACCTTGGAGGAAGAGCGAAGGATCTACCGCACGCTTAAAGAAAAGGAAGGCCTGATCGCCGTCTATGCCGGCCGGCCGGGGGCGGGGCTGAACCTGCTGCGCTCTACTAGTATCAAGACCTCTGACCTTCCCAGGGAGACCCGGGAACAATTGGCCAAAGGTCTGACGGTCAAAGGGGACGAAGAAGTCGCCCGTTATCTGGAAGGCTTTGAAGAATAATTGACAAAGGGAATGACCAAACCCCCGTCGAACATATGGACGGGGGTTTCCAATTATGTTTTCCGGAGGCTTTTTGTGCTAGTTTTGGGCATTGATCCTGGAACGGCTTCATGCGGCTACGGTCTGGTCTCCGAGGGGCGCTCGGGCCGTTTCGAAGCGATTGAATGGGGCTGCCTGCGCACCGATTCCAGGCTTCCGATGCCCGCTCGTCTTTACGCTATTTACAACGGCCTGCGGGACCTGATTGACCGGCGCCGGCCCGACGCAGTAGCGGTCGAGGAACTCTTCTTCAGCCGCAATGTCACTTCGGCCATCGCCGTCGGGCAGGCCAGGGGAGTCGCTCTGCTCCTGGCGGCTAAGGCCGGCCTGGAAGTGGCCGAGTACCCCCCGCATCAGGTTAAGCAGGCGGTGGCCGGTTACGGCCGGGCTGACAAATCGCAGGTCCAGTCGATGGTCAAGATGATCCTCGGGTTGGACGAAATCCCCAAACCGGATGACACGGCCGACGCCCTGGCGGTGGCGCTCTGCTGCCTCCAATCCTGGCGGGTTCAGAGGCGGCTCGGGCTATGATCGGTTACTTGCGTGGAAAAATCGGGCTGGTGGGCGAGGATCGGGTCATTCTGGATGTCGGCGGGGTCGGGTATTTGCTGCAGATCCCGGGGTCAACCCGGGCCAGGCTCCCGTCGATCGGGTCGGAATGCCAGCTCTTTACTTACCTTCATGTCAGGGAGGACGCTCTGACTCTGTACGGGTTCTCAGACCCGGATGAGGAACAGCTTTTCGAGATCCTCCTCTCCGTCTCCGGGGTCGGACCCAAGGTGGCCGTCGGGGTTCTCTCGGCTGTTACGCCTGAGACCTTCCGTCGCTGCGTCTTGTTCGAGGACCTCGGCCTGTTGCAGAAGATTCCGGGTGTTGGCAAGAAGACGGCCCAGCGGATGGTGCTGGAGCTGAAGGATCGGATGGGGGCCCTTCCGGCGGCTGCCCTCAGCCTGCCCGCCGCCGCGGTCACTCGCCCGGCGGCCCCGGAGAGCGCCTTCTCCGAGGCGGTCGAGGCCCTTTCCGGCCTTGGTTACAGCCGGTCCGAGGCGGCGGCTGCCCTGGAGAGAGTCAGAGATTCGGCCGGGTCTGAGCCCGACGCCGGGCAACTGGTGCGCCTGGCTCTCAAGACCATGGGAAGGCATAAATAGGCACTGGAGGCGACGATGGAGGAACGTTTGGTCTCGGCCCGGCTGCGCGAGGATGACCTGGCCCTGGACGCCACCCTGAGGCCGAGGCTGCTTGATGAATACGTTGGGCAGGCGGCAGCCAAGGAGGCCCTGCGCATTTACATCCGGGCCGCCCGCGAGCGGAACGAGGCCCTGGATCATGTGCTACTCTACGGGCCGCCCGGCCTGGGCAAGACCTGCCTGGCCCATATCATCGCTAACGAGCTGGGCGTCAACATCAGGACCACCTCCGGCCCGGCCATCGAGCGGGCCGGCGACTTGGCCGCCATCCTGACTAACTTGGGCGAGCGCGACGTCCTTTTTATCGACGAGATCCACCGATTAAACCGGACAGTTGAGGAAATTCTCTATCCGGCGATGGAGGATTTCGCCCTTGATTTGATCGTGGGCAAGGGGCCGAGCGCCCGCACGCTGCGGCTTGACCTGCCGAGGTTCACTCTGGTCGGGGCCACCACCCGGGCCGGGTCGTTGACCTCGCCTCTGAGGGACCGCTTCGGGGTCATCCACCGTCTGGAGTTTTACTCGCCTGAGGAATTGAAAGCGGTGGTCCTGCGGGCCTCGCGCATCCTCGGTGTCGGCCTGGAGGACGGCGGGGCTGGAGAGATCGCCACACGCTCCCGCGGAACCCCACGAGTGGCCAACCGGTTGCTCAGGCGGCTGCGGGACTATGCCCAGGTTCGGGCTGACGGGGTGATCACCCGCGGGGTCGCATCCGAGGCGCTCCGGATGCTCGAAGTCGATGAGCTCGGGCTAGAACGGGTCGACCTGAGGCTACTCAACACAATCATCGAAAAATATGACGGCGGGCCGGTTGGGGTTGAGACCCTGGCCGCAGCCATCGGAGAAGAAACTGAGACGATCGAGGATGTCTACGAACCCTACCTGATGCAGATCGGCTTTCTCCAGCGCACCCCTAGGGGCCGGACGGCCACCAAGCCGGCCTACCTCCACCTGGGCCGGTGCCCGCCGGGGGGCCAGCCGGAGAGCGACGAAAGGCAGGCAAGACTGTTTTGAGGCTCCTGGTCCATACCTGCTGCGGCCCGTGCTCGATCTACCCGCTGAAGATCCTCAGGGACGAGGGGCACGTGGTCACCGCTTTCTGGTATAATCCCAACATTCACCCTTATAAGGAATACGAAAGGCGTTGGGATACACTGCGCGAATACTGCCGGGCCGAAGGGATTGAGCTGATCGATCGCGACGAGTATCCGTTGGCTGAATGGCTGAAAACCATGGCCCCGGTCGAGCGCCCCGAGCACTGCCGGCTATGTTATCGCCTCCGGCTGACTGAGGCGGCCCGGGAGGCCGCTCGCCTGGGGATCCCACAATATACTTCATCGCTGTTGATCAGCCCTTACCAACAGCACGATGTGATCCGCGAGGAAGGCGAGCAGGTCGCGGCCGAGCACGGGCTGTCGTTTTACTATCGCGATTTCCGTCCCTGGTACCGGGAAGGGGCCGGCCTCTCCCGGCAGGCCGGGATGTACCGTCAGCCGTACTGCGGGTGCGTTTACAGCGAGGCGGAGAGGTACCGGAAAAAACTCTCACGCCCGGAGGTGCAGGAGTGATGGGTCCCGAAGGGTTTGGTAAAACCCTGATCATTATCGGGCTGGTCATCGCCGCGGGCGGAGCCCTGTTGACGCTGGCCGGCAAGATTCCCGGCCTTGGGCGCCTGCCCGGGGACATCTACGTCCAGAAGGGCAACTTCAGCTTTTACTTCCCGATCGCGACTTCGTTGCTTCTCAGCCTGATCCTGAGTCTAATCTTCTGGGTTTTTCGCGGTCGCTAGAAATTTTACCCCCAGATTGCGGCTACGGCCATCGAAAGTTGTAGTGGCAGTGAGAGGTGCGCACTTTGGGATTCCTCTTTCGCCTACAGAACCAAAAGCAAGTGGAATCCGCTTCCCCCGACCAACTGTTATCCTGGGCCAAGTCGGGCGAAACTGAGGCCCGCGAGGCGCTGATCAGTCGTTTCATGCCGCTGATCCTGCGTGCGGCCTCCCGGGCTTCCGGACGGTACGTCCGTCCCGGTCAGGATGACGAGGTCAGTGTAGGAATGATCGCCTTTAACGAGGCGATTGACAGCTACGATTCGACCAAAGGCTCCTCTTTCCTCAGCTTCGCCGAGGTAGTTATCCGCCGCCGGCTGATCGACTACTACCGCAAGGAGGCCGGGCGCCCGGAGGTTCCCCTGACGGCCCTGGATGAAGAGGACGAAGAAGGCAACGTCGACAATTTCGCCGAAAAGCGCCAGGCGGTAGATGCGCACCTGCGCCGCGACCAGGCGGCCGGCTGCCGGGAGGAAATCGAACGATTCAAAGTTGTGTTGCGGGAGTTCGGCATCGGCTTCAGCGAGCTGGTCGAAATCTCTCCGAAACATGAGGACGCCCGGGTCAGGGCCATTGAAGCCGCCCGGATGGTTGCCGGTAATCCGGCCTGGAGCGGCCACTTACGCCAGCGCAAGGAGCTCCCGCTTAAGGAGCTGGAGAAAGAGGCCAAGGTCAGCCGCAAGACCCTGGAACGGCAGCGAAAATATATCATCGCCATCGCCCTGATTTTGATGGAAGACCTTCACTACCTGAGGGATTACCTCAACAAATAGTTTCGGTTAACGACAAAGTCTGCCACGGGCGAAAGGAGGGGGAGGCAATGGCCTGGGCAAGGCGCGGTCTAGTCATGGACCTTGACGGGGGCAAAGCCGTTGTCCTCACCCCGAAAGGGGAGTTCCTGCGACTTAACCGGGTTCAGCCGGGTTGGGAAGTGGGCCGGGAAATTGTATTTGAGTGGCCCGAGCCTGAGTCCCGGCCGTGGTGGGTCCGCCCCTGGATCGGGCGGCCGGCCTGGTTGGCGGTTGCGGTGGCGGCGGTGGTCATGCTGGTCTTCATGCCGGGCCTGCTGGCCCAGGCTCCGGCGGTTGGGCCGGGCGGCCCTGAAGTGACCGTCGTCGAAGGGACCATCGTCACCTATGTCACGGTAGACATCAACCCCAGCCTGGAACTGGGCCTCGACGCCCAGGATCGGGTGGTTTCAGTCACTGACTTAAACGAGGACGCCGGCCTGTTGACCGAGGGTTTGAACCTGTTCGGCCAGCCGGTTGACCAGGCGGTCGAGAAGCTGACCGAGGCGGCTGTCGAGAAGGCGTTCATCAGTCCCGGGAAGGCTAACGGGGTTATCATCAGCGCCGTTCCAGCCGAGCCCCGGACGGCCGGCCAGATCAAAGGAGCCCCGGGCAGCCAGCCACCCCGCCAGGATCTGGAAGCTAAACTCGAGTCGGCCACCCAAAAGGCACTGGCCAAGCGTCAAGTAACGGCCCCGGTATCGGTAGTTCCCCTGACCCCTGAGGTCCGGGATAAGGCCAAAGAACTGGGTGTTTCGGCTGGCAAGCTGATGCTCTGGGCGAGGGCCCGTGACCAGGGCGTTAAGGTTCCAATCGAAGAATTTAAGGGACGCAAGCTGGCCGAGTCAATTCGCCAGGCCGGTGTGGAGCCCGAAAAGATCTACCGCCAGATCGAGACCCCTCAGGCTAACCAGGTGATTAAGAAGTACGAGGCCGAGATCAAAAAGGAAATTAAAGCCCGGAGCGAGGCTAGCCAGGAAGAGATTAAGCTTCGCGAGGCCCGCGATCGCCAGCGGCGCGAGAAGGAGCGTCAGGAGCGCCTCCATGAGCTCAAGGAGCGGGAGCTGGAGCAGCGCGAGGAGCGGGAGGTCAAGGCCCGGGACGCCGCCGGACGCGAGGAAAAACTGCGCCAGCTAAAGGAAAAAGCGGGCAAGGAGCACGAAAAGAAAGAGCGGGAAAAGAAGGAGCGCGAAAAGAAAGAACGCGAAAAGAAAGAGCGTGAAAAGAAAGAACGTAAAAAGGAAGAACATGAGCTGGAGGAAAGGATTGAGGAACAGCGCGAGAGTATTAGGGAGACAAACGGAATGAAAACCAGCGAGATCCCGGAGAGGTCCGCCAGATAACCTGCCCCGAAAGGATTATGCTCTCTTGTTGAACCGTACGTTAATAGCTCAGTTTATTCTCGTGGCTCTAATCATAAGTCTGATCCCCTCGACCTCGGCCCTGGCTGCCGCGGCGGCCGATCCCGGACCGGGCCCGCTGGTCAGGGTTTGCGTCGATAAAAACCTGGACCAGGTGGGGGTCGGAGCTCAGGTTGGGTATCAAATCGTCAACCTGGCCACCGGCGGGATAATCGGCTCTGTTTACGGAAATCAGGCAGGAGCCGCCCCGCAAGCCGCCCCGCCAACCCAGCTCACCGCCCGCCCCACCGGCATCGCCGTAGGGTCTTTCGGCGTTTTTAGCGGGCCGGTCGCGGTTAGACCGGTCCTGCCACCGGCAATCTCGCCCGCCGGAATGCCCGGTGGAATGCCCGGCGGGGTGCCCAACCATGTCCTGGTGGCCGGCCGCCCGTACCGGGGGGAGCTCGAAGTGAAAAGCCTTAACGGGAAGCTTTATGTTATTAATGTCATCCACCTTGAGGATTACCTGCTTGGGGTAGTGCCCAGGGAAATGCCGGTGCACTGGCACCCCGAGGCTCTCAAGGTGGATGACATTAATAACATAAAGCTTCCCGTTAAGGCTTTTCACTTCGAGCTCCCCCCGGTACGGGCGGCCG
>JBGFRN010000265.1:0-4116 GCA_041695105.1 Bacillota bacterium
GGGCACGGTCGTTCTCACCCTGGGGGTCTGGGGGGTGGTCACCCCTCTCCAGCCCATCGCCCACACAATCATTTATGTCGGCGCCACGCCCGCCATGTTCGCTGCCCTCCTCCTGGTAATTTATGGCTGGAAAAAGACCGTCCGGGAACACCTGGGGGACCAGGAGATGGCCGGAGCCGGTCCGGCGCAAAAGGTTCGGGCGTTGCTCCATGACCCGCTGAAGTTCGGCGCCCTCTGGCAGATGGTGTACATGAACTTCACAGTCAGTGGCGTTGGGATCTTCATGGCTATAACCCTCGACGACTTCATGCGCGTCTTGCCGGCACGAGAGGAGCGCATCGCCCTCGTCGGCCACTGGCACATCCTCTCGGCGATCATCGCCACCATAATTCTCTTCTACTTCGCGGACATGATGGGGCTGCAAGGCCGGGCACGGCGGTGGTTCGGCTGGTCGGTGATCATTGGTTCTGATCTTGCCTTCGGGGCGGTTACCATTTTCGAGCTTAAGCGCCTGTTCGTCAGTGAGTACGATCAACAACCTCTGGTGGATCTGACCATGCTGCTGACCGACCTCGGCCTGGTTATGGTCCTCCTGGCCTTGGCTGTCTTCCTGGTTTGGCAGCTTCTTGACCTGTTCCGCCGTCAAGGGCGGTGGGCGGCGGACCTGGCGGACCCTAAGACCAACACCGTCCGCTCAATCTCGGGAATGGGGGTGTCCAAATGAACACCAATCAGTTATTGAAGACTTCTCCCCCGATTCCAGTCCGCCTCATCGTGACGGTCCTCCTCCTGCTGACCCTGGTGGCGGTCGGAACCGCCCAACCGACCCGAGCCACCCCCAAACCACCTCTCGCCGACACCGGGAAGGAGGCTCGACTGGCGTTGTACACGGAGGCGGTTCTGCGGGCCACCCCCAAACCACCTCTCGCCGACACCGGGACTGATCCTAATGCCTGGGTCCGAGTCCCGGCAGGGGAGTACCTCGCCGGCCAGTTTAACCATCCCGCCATGATCAATTACGACTACGAGATCATGGTGACCCCCGTCACCAACGCTCAGTACGCCTCGTACCTTAACGAGGCCCTGGTCGCTGGAACGATCATCGTCAATGACAGCCTGGTGATAGGCCATTACCCCGGTGATAAATACCACGGCGGTCGTCACGAAAAGGAGATACCGGTCGGGAACTACCTTCACCTGCCGCTCGCCGACCCGGGTACCCGGATCACCTTTGATGGAAAGCGATTTCTCGCCAGCTCGGGATACGAAAACCACCCGGTGACTATGGTCACCTGGTTCGGAGCCAAAGCGTACTGCGACTTCTACGGATGGCGGCTGCCGACCGAGGCGGAGTGGGAAAAGGCCGCCCGCGGCGCCGATGATCGTCCCTATCCATGGGGCCGCGGGATCGGGCCAGGTTACGCCAACTACTACCATAGCCGAGACCCGTATGAGTCGCCGGGGCGTACCGGCGATACGACGCCGGTCGGTTTTTACAACGGCGTGAATCATGACGGCTTTCAAACCGTCGATGCCGCTAGCCCGTACGGCATCTACGACTTGGTCGGCAACGTGGCCCAGTGGACTGCCGACATTTACAAGGGCATCCACTATCGCTACTTCCGGGGTGGAAGCAAGGCTGATTACGCTCACGACCTGCGGATCTGGACCCGCAACAACGCCGGTCCGGACTACGCCAGTCCAAATGTGGGCTTCCGCGCCGTCCGCCAGCCGAACGTAGAGTAAGGAGGGCGAAGGCCGATGACTTTGACTTCCCGACACTTGCGGGCCCAATGGCGCGACTGCTGGTCTCTGATCAAGGGTCCGCAGACGGGGTTATTGCTGTTCACCGGCGTAGCCGGGTACGCCAGTATCGGCCACCCGGTGTTCACCTGGTATGCCTGCTTCGGCCTGGCAGGAAGCTTATTCCTGGCTATCAGCGGCAGCACCGTGCTCAACATGGTGTACGATCGGGATATTGACGCCCGGATGTGCCGGACGGCGCCAAGGCCGTTGCCCGTCGGACGCCTGCAAGCCAGAAAAACCTGGCTGCTGGGGCTGGGGCTGACTCTGCTGGGCGTGGGCTGGTCGGTAGCCCTCTCTCCGCCCTACGGGTTGGTGGTTCTGGCCGGGGTCTTGCTCGACGTAGTAATCTACACTATCTGGCTCAAGCGGCGGACCTCCTGGTCTATCATCTGGGGCGGCATCGCCGGAGGCATGCCAGTCCTGGCTGGGCGAACGCTGGGGGTGGGCAGCGTCGATCTGCTGGGGGTATTGCTGGCGCTGGCGGTCCTGCTCTGGATTCCTTCCCATATCCTGACCTTCAGTACTAAGTATGCCAGCGACTACCGGCGGGTAGGCATCCCCGTATTTCCGAACACCCATGGCCCCCGGCTGACCCGGATCATACTCGCCGCTTCCACGGCTGCTGCGGCGGCAACTATGGTATTGATCGCCCATTTGCTGGGACTACAGTGGGGCTATCTCTGGACCACGGCCGTCCTGGCCACCCTTCTGGTGGGGATGGCTCTCGCCAGCCTCGTCCGACCATCGCCCGACCTGAACTACGGCTTGTTTAAGTTCGCTTCAATATACATGGTGGGGTCGATGGGTCTGATCGCCGTCGGATAGAATCCAAGAACTCCCCTGATTCCGACTGCTCCGACCGGAGCCTGACTTCTCACCATTCAATCAGGCGTCTCCCAGGCCCCGTTCCTTCGCTACTCGGGAAAACTGGGGCAGATAGGCAATGTTCTCCCGGATGATGTCGTCCAGCAGCTTCTGCGCCACCGCCGCCGAAGGCACTAGCGGGTGCAGCGCCAGCGCCTGCAGGGCCGTCCCGTAGTCGCCGTGAACGCCCGCCTTCACCGTCAACTCCTCGTAGGCCTTGACCACCTGGACCAGGCCGCGGGCCGGGATGGGCAGATGCCCTATGCTGAGCGGCTTGGCGCCCGTTCGGGTGATGACGCTGGAGACCTCAACCGCCACGTTATCGGGCAGATCGGCAATGGCCCCGTTGTTCTGGACGTTGACGGGCTGCACATCGCCCTTGTTATTGTAGATCGATGAGATGACATTGCAGGCTGCGTCGCTGTAGTAGGCCCCGCCCCGCTTTTCCAGTTGCGGCGGCTTAATCGAAAGGTTAGGGTCCCTGTAAAGCTCGAACAGCTCGGCCTCGACTTTGCTTACGACCTCGGCCCGGGTGCCCACTGTGCGGGCAGCCTCCATCTCTTCGGCCAGCATCTTGTCGGTCTGGTAGAAGTAGCGGTGGTAGGGACAGGGCAGCATGCCGAGGGACCGGATAAAGTCCGGCTCCCAGCCCAGGTCGACGATGTTCTTCATGGTCATCGAGCCGCCCCCGGCGAGGGTGTCGATCACTTTCGCCGTAATGTCGTATCCGTCGAGATAGACCCGCAGCCCGTACACGAGATGGTTGAGACCCGCAAAGTCGACCTCCACCCGGCTGAGGTCCGCGTCCAGGAACTGGGCCACGCCCATCTTCATGCCAATGGGGACGTTGCAGAGCCCGATGGTCTTGACCTTTGTGTGCTTGAGGATCGTTTCGGCGAGAATGCCGCTGGGGTTGGTAAAGTTGATCAGCCAGGCATCCGGGCAGAGTTCCTCCATGTCCCGGCAGATGGAGAGGATCACCGGGATGGTCCGGAGCGCCTTGGCAAAGCCGCCGGGCCCGGTGGTCTCCTGGCCGATGACGCCGTAGCGCAGGGGAATCCCCTCGTCCCTGGCCCGGGCCTCCAGGAGGCCCACCCGGAACTGGGTCGTAACAAAGTCGGCGCCGGGCAGGGCGGCACGACGGTCCAGGGTCAGGTGGATTTGAGTGTCCAGCCCCGCCTTCTCAACCATCCGCCGGACCAGGCTGCCGACTGTCTGGAGTCTTGCCTCGCCTTCGGGAACATCAACGAACCAGATCTCACCAACCGGCAGTTCGGCCGCTCGCTTGATGAACCCCTCCACGATTTCGGGGGTGTAGCTGGAGCCCCCGCCGATAGTGACGATCTTGAGCCGCTTTCCCATGGATTTATCTCCTTTCCAGGAGGTTGCGGTAGCTGACCAGAGTAATCTGGTGGGCCTCCACCGCCGCCCGCACTGCCGGGGCGG
>JBGFRN010000303.1:0-4080 GCA_041695105.1 Bacillota bacterium
CCCGGACACCGGCCCGGCCCACCAGCTCAGGAGCCAGGGGGATTGGCGGGCGGATCTTCTTCCCGGTCCTGACGTAGGTCTCCAGGGCAGTCCGGGCCAGCGAAACCGGATGGCTTTGGCCCCGGTCCTGGTCGCCCAGCCCGGCGGTGAACCGGCGGGCTTCCCGGAGAAGCGGGAGGAGCTGTCGAGTCGGACGGGCACCGTCTTCCTCCGCCCCGGCCGCTGCCGCCAAAGCAGCCTGGCCCCGGCCGTCCGGCTCCAGGTAGGCCACGGCCAAACCGGCCCCCAAGGCCCGCTCGTAGGAGATAACCTGGGTCTTGATCGGAACGCCCTCCAGGGCGCCGATGGCCGCGATCAGGGGGAGGTAACCCCCGTCCCAGCCGTGGCGCCCGATTGCGTTCGCCGGATCGATTAAGGGCCAGAGTTCTCCCTGGCTCAGGGCCTCGACCGCCGGTTGGCTGATCGCCTCCGGCAATTCGCCCGAGGCCACCACCGCCACGCGCCGCCCGAGAACCTCGGCCGCCCGGATCAGGGATCCCCCGAACCGGTACAGCTTGCCCACGGACATCGGGCCGACCGAAAAAACGGCCAGCGGGCAGCGTAAGCCGGCCCGATCGAAAAAATAAAGCGGCACCAGGACACCGTGATCCAACCGGGGCTCGACTTCCAGGGCCGCGGTCTGAATCCCGGCGCTGGCCGCCAACTTACCAGCCAGGCCGGCCAGGGGCTGGTCGATTCTCCTGACCAGCCTGACCTCTGGAGCATCGAATTGGCTCAGGTCCCCGCCGATCTCTCCCAGGCTCCAGAAGGCAATGGCGTTAGGAATAACCGGCCCGACCGGCGTGATGACGACCAGGGCGTCGGGCCTGAAAGTAGACAGGCGGCGCCCCAGCTCGGTCAAGCCCTCGCGAGTCTTTTTTAGTTTTTTGGACTCGGTTGAGTCAATCTCAGGCACCACCCCCGGGAAGTGCGGTGCCAGACCGACAGCCAGAACTGTCATTCTAACAGTTCAGCTCCTCAGGTAAACCTTATCGACATACGGAGAAGTCGCCGCGGCCAGCAGGCATCCATACTGGGGGATGAATTCAATAACGGTGCCGATTCTGATTGTCTCGGGGCAGTCGCTCACATCCAGTATCAAATGGTCGCTCGAAGCCCCGAGGATCTCGATCCCCGGCAGGAGGGGTTCCAGCCCGCCCGGGACCGCGTCCTGCCTGCCGAGAGCCAGGATCGCCCGGCGGCGGATCCCTCGGTCGGCGGGGCTCGGGCGGCCCCCGAAGGCGTCCTGGCTGGTCCGTCCGACCGGTAGTGACGGTTTATCTTTTAATTCGATGACTTCGGCCAAAATCTTTAGTGCGTCGAGATGGGCCCCGGATAGCGGGTGGCGGTGGCAGGTCTCCCGCCCCAACAGGATTCCTTCCCCAACCCTGAGATCGGTGACGCCTCCGGGCAGTTGCCCGGAAAACGCCAGCCCGAGACTGGAGGAATTGCCGCCCGAAACCACCGTCAGCGGCCGGCCAAGCCGGTCTTCGACCTCTCGGGCCAGCCTGACCAGACTTCCCAGGTTTTCCGGGGTCGGAACCACCCCGCCGTAGCAGGTCAGATTGGTTCCCAGGCCTTCTAGTTCGATCCCCACCACCTTGGCCGTAATCAAGGCCGCCTCCAGCGCCTGGTCAGCCCAGAGGCCCTCCCGCAGATCACCCAGATCGATCATCAGCAGCACCCGGTGACGCACCCCCCTGGCCCGGGCGGCCAGGCCGAGAACTCGGATCGTCTCCAGCTCAGAGTTGAGACTGCCATCGGCCACCTCAACCACCTCCCTGGCCTGGCTGATCGCCGGCAGGCGCAGCAGGTAGAGCGGCACGGGGTGTCCCGTCCACGGATGGCGGTCGAGACCGGCCTGGCGCAGTTCCGCCAGGTTCTCGATCCGCGAGTCGGCCAGGGCCCCGGCCCCGCCCTCGAGCATTACCCGGCCCACCTCGGGCGAGCCCAGCAAGACCTTGGTCACCCCGGTCAGGCGCACCTGACTCTTGGCCAGGGTTTCAGCAATATGCGCAGCGTTGTCGCGCACTTTGTTCAGGTCGACCGTCAGAGCCGGTAGATGCAGGTCAAACCGCCTCCCTGATTCCCAAACTCTCCATCAGCAAGCAACGTGCCGCTTCGGGTCGGGATGAGGTCAGAACCCCGCAGGCGGCCATGATGTAATTTCGATCGATCAGCACCTTCGATGCCGGAGGAGGCCAGAGCTCGGTCCGCCCGGGGCCCGCCTTCAGTTCCTCGAGCATCCGGCTACCACCGGGCAAACGGGTCAGGGGGCCGCCGGTACCGATAATCCATCGCACACAGCTCAGATCCTTGCCCTCGGCCAGGGTAACCCGCCCGGACGGGCCGTAGAGATGCCTGATCCGCCCGGCGTGGCGGGAAACGGCCGTCCGGACGCATTCGGCCGCCAACCTTTCGAAGAGAGCCAGATCCTCCGGGCTCCCGGGTAACGGGCCCCGTTCGGTAAAGCCGGGGTCGAGGGTTAATCCCAGGCGCTCGGCCACCCGCGGGGCGTTGACGAAAACCCCCAGGTCGCCCTCGACCGTCCGTTTAGCCAGGGGTTCGGGCGCCACCAGGATCTTGGCCACTTCCTCCGACCCCGGGGTAACCGAATGGACGTCGGTGGTGGCTCCCCCGGCATCGACGACGACCAGGTCGCCGATAGCCTCGTAAAGCAGCCGGGCGGCGTTCATGACCGCTCCCGGAACCGGCAGGATGGTTCCGGTCACCATCGTCCGGACCTTCTCCAGGCCCGGGGCCGCGGTGATGTGCCGTTCGAAGGCGGCCTGAATCGCCCGCCGGGCCGGCTCGATCCGAAGCTCGTCCAGGCGGGGGTAGACGTTGTCGACAACCGTGACCTCGATCCCGGACGATTTCAGAATTTCCCCCGCCTCCCGGCCTGCCGCCGCGTTGCCGGCGTAGATCACCGGGAATTTGAGGCCCGAACCGGCCAGAGACCGTGCGTTCCAGAGCACGGTCTCCTTCTCCCCGTAATCGACCCCTCCGGCCAGCAGGATCAAGTTCGGACTAATCCGCCTAATTTCTTCAAGGTCATGTGGTTCAAGGAACCCAGCCGTCACCGCCCGGATGACCGCCCCGGCCCCCAAGGCCGCCTCGCGGGCCGCCTTGACTGTCATGTCGTAAACCAGACCGTGGACGGTCATCTTCAGCCCGCCGGCGGCCGAGGAGCAGGCCAGCATCCCCTCCCACTCGATGGGCTCATCCGGGCCGAGCCGGCCCCTGGCGCGCAGCGACCGCTCCAAGTCGAGAACGGCGGCCCTGAGCCCGGCGGTCACGTCTCCCTGACCCACGGTCGTCGGGGCCATCCCTTGACCGTAAAAGCTCAGCCCGCTGAAGGCGCTGACCACCGTGGTAGTCGAGCCGATTTCAGCCACCAGAATCTCTAGCTTCATCTCGCCGCTTTCTGACCAGGAAACTGGCCACGTCGATCCCCTTGGTCCCCCGCCCGAAACCGGCGTCCATCCCGGCGCTCCGGGCGATCTCGCCGGTAATCTGGGTGCCCCCGGCCACCAGTGTCACCCGATCGCGGATGCCTTTCTCGACGCAGAGATCGTGCAGCCGGCGAAGGTTTTTCAGGTGAATGCCAGCGTGGGTGATAATGGTGCTGGCTAAGATGGCCCCGGCGCCTGTCTCAATGGCGGCGTCGACCAACTTTTCCACCGGGACTGAGGTGCCCAGGTAGTGGCATTTGACGCCCCACTTCTCCAGACCGCCGTGTTTGATGTCAATGATCTCGCGCATCCCGACCGAGTGCTCGTCGTTCCCAAGTGTGGCGGCCACCACCGTCATCGGAACCCGCCTGATCTCGGCGCGAATCTCCTCGTCCGAAAGGCTCGGCACTCTCTCGGGGATCACTAGGGTAGACGGGTCAATCGAGAAGTCAACCTGCCCCTTAAGCTCAACCACAGTCCCCTCGGCCGGGTGCATGATCTCCTTATGGATTATCTCGGGGTCCTTCAGACCCATCCGGCGGCCGATCTCAAGGGCGGCAAACCCGGCCACCGGCTCTGAGGCTGG
>JBGFRN010000241.1:0-4078 GCA_041695105.1 Bacillota bacterium
CTTTCGTCCAGTTCCTCGAAAGCCCTCCGCATTTGAGGATCTGACAGGCTGAAGCGCTGAACATACGGGTGGAACTTGAACCCGGCCAATTCGAGGTCATCCAGGGCATCCTTGATGATCAGGCCCTTATCTTGGTCCCCCGGGTCCAAAGAGGCAAACGGCACTAGCCCGCTATGGCTCAAGGCGAAATCCCGCTGCCAGGCGTTGATAGACCGGCTTTCCCCGGCCTTAAGCGGGTAATAGAAGTTGAAAATGGCTTTGGTACCGACGCCGACCAGATCGCTTATGACCTTTTCGGCAGTCAGGTCGCTCGATACCAGCCCGGCCGAAGGCGGATAAAATTTGTGGAGCCAGCGGATACCGCTGGCCAAACGTTCATTGGACATAATGTGGATATGGGCGTCGATGAGTCCCTTTACCTCAAACCTAAGGCCCGGCATGCCGGCTAGACCTCGGCCCGGCGCATCAGCAAGGCGAACTCAAATTCCATGACCTTTTCGGACTTCTGGTTGGTGACCTGGTACTTCAGCACAGTTATACCTCGGTCAGGTTTGGAACTGGCCCGATGCTCGGTGACCTCGGGCTCGACTTTAACGGTATCCCCAATTCTAACCGGGGCCAGCGCTCTCAGCTTGTCGACCCCCAGCCAGGCCAGCACTGAATCGCCCAGGATGTCGGCCATAGCCACTAACCCTACCGCCAGGCCGAAGATTAACGGGCCGTGGGCCACTCTTTCCTTAAACGAGGAGTTGACCTTTGACCATTCTTCGTCCGTATGCAGGGGGTACCAGTCTCCAGTGAGCGCCGCCCAATTGACGATATGAGTCTCAGTAACGGTAACCGCCGGTGTCAGGAACCTTTGGCCGACGGAATAATCCTCCCATCGACGTCGCTGCAAAGGTACAAGCCTCCCCTCACTCAAACCTTGTATGGATCACCGCTTCAGGAAACGGTGGATCCTTTCCTGGAAATCGGGGGTCTGGCACATGGCGGCAAACTGGGTTGATTCGTAGACCGACGCCGCCTCAAAGGGCATATCAATCCCCCTGGTGGCCAACCTTTTGTTAGCGGTAAGAGCGGCTCGCGGTTTCTGAGCCATGGCCCTGGCGATTGACATTATTTCCTCCATGTAGGTCTCCTTGGGAAATACGCCGTTGACCAGGCCGATCCTGAGAGCCTCCTTGGCATCGATGCGTTTACCAGTCAGCAGCAGTTCCAGACCGGCTCCCAGGCCGACCAACCGAGGCAGCTTCTGGGTTCCGGTAGCGGCTGGTAAAACCCCTAAATCGACTTCTGGAAGGCCCAAGACGGCCGACTCCGAAGCGTACCTAAGGTCGCAGTTGATGGCCAACTCAAACCCGCCACCCAGGACGTAACCGCTGAGCGCGGCGATAACCGGTATCGACAGGTTTCCTAGCCGCTGAAAAGTATGGTGAAACCTTCTGGTGAACTGAAAGCCTCCCTCGGGAGAGGCTATTTTGGCCAGTTCGCCTATGTCGGCACCGGCGCAGAAATACTTTTCGGTGCCGGTGATAACGAGGACCGACACCTCCGGGTCATGATCAACGGCGGCCGCGATGGCGGCCAGTTCATCCAGCAGTTGGGGGTTCAGAGAGTTCATTTTCTCCGGGCGGTTTAGCCTGACTACTCCCACCCGATCCGACAGGGAGTAAACTAATGCTTGGTAGTCCACCTCGCACCTCCTAGGCCGTGGACTCCGATGGTCTGAACCACGGCAAAACAATTTCGGATCCGGTCTGGTGGAAGACGACCTCAACCGGCATATCGCACCTGACTTCGGAGGGGGGGCAGCCGACGATGTTGGTCATTACCCTGACCCCCTCTTCCAACTCCACAATGGCCACGACGTAGGGCGGGGTCAAGTCGACCTGAAGCCGCGGCGGAGGGTATTCATAGACCACGCTGAAGGTATAAACCTTGCCTTTTCCCTTTGACGGGGTCCATTCGAATTCGTCCGCCCCGCACTTGGAACAGATTAGTTTAGGAGGATAGGCGATGGATCCGCAGGCCTTACATGACTGCAGGAGAAACCTTCCTTCGGCCGTGCCGTCCCAGAATCCTTTCCAACGGCTTGAAAACCTAAGCCCGCCCAAATGCTGCGTAAAGGCCACTAGCTCTCCCTCCCCAGAATCATTACGTGAGCGTCCATGTACTGGCCCCCGACCTCGGTCACTACGGTAGTTCGAGCACCGTTAACCTGTCTTTCCCCGGCTTTGCCCATCAGTTGCCTGGCTCCCTCGACCAACAGGGCGGTGCCTCCCCCGGCCCCGATATGACCGACGCTGATCATCCCACCGGTGGTAGTCATGGGCAACCGGCCGCCCGGGAGGGTATGCCCTTCCATGACAAAGCGCCCGGCTTTGCCGTACTCACAAAAACCAAGGCCTTCAAGGGCAAGCAGCGGAATTACGGGGTAAGAGTCGTAGATCTCAGCCACGTCAATATCGGCCGGGGTCAGGCCGGCTCTTTCGAAGGCCTCTCGTCCGGCTTCGGCCCAACCCATTCGGGTGAGATCGGAGCATCCCGCCAGGGAGTAATGGGTGACCAGACTCCCGGTCGACAGGAGGTAAACCGGGTTCGGGACCAACTCGCGGGCCCGTTTGGCCGGAGCCAGAAGGAAGGCTGAAGCTCCGTCGCAAGCGATGTTGCACATCCGGGAGGTCTGGGGGGAGGCGACCATTTTGGCGGCGAGAACCTCTTCCACCGTTACCCGCCGGCGCAGCAGGGCGTTAGGGTTGAGCGAGCCCCATGTGCGCAGGGCCGAGACAACCGAAGCGACTTCCTCGATGGATGCCCCGGTCTCATGAAGGTAGCGGTGGGTGATCATTCCGCAGATGGCGTTGTAGTTTGATCCGTAGGGGGCTTCCCATTCCTCGTACAGGCCGACCGTCGAAAAGGTCGTCTGAACCTGTTCGGGGGGGACGCCGGTTCCCAGTTTTTCCACATGGGCCACCAAGATCAGGTCGGCTTCCCCGCTCTTGAACAGCCCTTGAGCGACCATCATGATGTTCGAGGCGGTGGAGCCCCCCGAATTAAGCAGGAAGTTGCTCCGGCACTTTTCGGACAGTCCCAATTCCTCGACCAGTCTTGACCAAGTCAAATCAGCATTGAACCAGGGGTCGGCCAAGATGGCTTGAGTAATGATTACCCGTATCCGGTCCTTGCTGACGCCGGCATCTCTGATGGCCTCTTTGATGGCGCTCATGACTAATTCGAGCGGCGATTTGTCGGGGAACATTCCGGTGGGGTGCTCCCCAATTCCAATAATGGCTGCCTGATCGTCACTAATGGCTATTTTTGGCACAAGCGACTCCTTTCTTCAACACGCTGGTCCCTCTATTTTTCAAGATAACTGGGGGCTCGCTTTTGCTGAAAAGCCGTCAGTCCTTCGCGGTGGTCGGCGGTCTGCATACAGTAGGCCTGGAGGTAGGTTTCATATTCCAGATCAGTGGCCAAATCGAGGCCGAGTCCCTTATTGATGGCCATCTTGGTCACCATCGAGGCCAGGGGAGGATTGGCGATGATGCGTTCGGCCATCTCACGGACCGCCTGCGGCAGAAGGTCCGGGGGCACGACCTGGTTGATCATACCCATCTCCATCGCTTGGCGGGCGTCGATGACCCTTCCGGTCAGGAGCAGTTCACTGGCTCGGGCCAGGCCGATCAGCCGGGGCAGGAGATAGGTCACCCCCAAATCAGCGCAGGAGAGTCCTACCTTTGGAAACCCAGCGCCAAATCTGGCCCGGTCGGAGGCAATGATCAGGTCGGAGGCGATGGCCAGAGCGAATCCCCCGCCGACCGCCACCCCATTGACGGCGGCAATTATGGGTTTGTCAAGGGTTCGCATGGCCAAAACCAAGCGGTTGAACCATCGGATCATCTTCCGCTGGCCGTCGATGGCCGTTTCGCTTTTCAGGAGCTTCTCAAGGTCTCCGCCAGCGGAAAAGGCATCCCCCGCGCCGGTTAAGACAATGACCCTGACCTCCGGGTCGCTCTGACCGTTAAGAAGGCCATCGATCACAGCCTTAGCCGTCTCAACGGTCAAGGAGTTAAGGGTC
>JBGFRN010000048.1:0-4073 GCA_041695105.1 Bacillota bacterium
CAGCGGGCGAATTGTCTGGGAAAGCTCTAGCCTCCTTGTGGGAAAAAAACAAAGGACAAAACGAAAAGTCTCAAACAACCAAAGAACCAAAATAGGCTATCACCTTTCGTTTCAAACACCGGCGGCACCTCGGTCATAACCTCGGCCTACCGCCTGCGCCACAAGGACGGCTTTGAGGAATGGTTTGGCAGCGACGGCAACCTGTTGACTAGAGTGAGACCAATGGACAAAAAGATCATGGACTTCATTTCAAGCCAAATGGTTTCGTTTTATTTCGCTCAGGGGCGGCAGTTTCCCTGGAGGGATCCGGGGATGTCCCCTTTTGGGGTTCTCGTGGCAGAAGTGTTGCTTCGTCAGACGAGGGCCGAGACAGTTGCCCGGGTATGGCCAAAAGTTATCGCCACTTTTCCTTCACCAGCAAGGATGGCCCGTTCAAGACCAGGTCGGTTAGTCGACATGGTACGCCCCCTAGGCCTGGCTAACCAGAGGGCCAACGCACTGAAAGCGATATCCTCTGGCCTCGTGACGCGGTTCGGGGGGGATGTTCCCAGCAATAAGGAGCTCTTGCTCTCCCTGCCCCACGTAGGTCTATATACAACCGCAGCGGTAATGGTTTTTGCTTTTTCCCAACGGGAAGCACTACTGGACACCAATACTGTGCGGATTCTGTCCCGGCTCAATGGGGTTTCTTTCGGCCCGGATCCCAGAAGAGACCCCCGGCTGGAGCCCCTGGCTCAGTCATACCTCCCCGAAACACATGTGAAAGAATATAATTACGGCTTACTGGATTTTGCCGCGGCGGTCTGCAAAGCCCACAAGCCATTATGCAATTTATGTGGCCTGCTTACGGTCTGCGGTTTTGGTCAAGAAGCCCTCAAACAAACGTCCTGAGTGCTATCGTCCCAAAAAGTCTCCAGCCTGTTTAGGAAATTTCTTAATGAGCCATTCCATGACCTTTAGTTGTTCAGCCCCTGGGGCCCGCCGGATCTGGGCTAAAGTTTATCAGCTTGCGGCCTATCGAGAGTGACGTTGGCAGCACCTTCGTTACAGACCGAACAAACCGCTCGTAGGTTGGCTGGGTCATCCGTACCGCCGAGCGATTTATCAATTATGTGTCCGATATGAAGCCGGGTCTTTCGACTCGGGTCGTAGGGATGTGGTTCGCCCGCAACTGCCCCGCACATCTGGCAAGTATAGCCATTCCTGTCCAGTACAAACGCTCTTGTTTCTTTGGATATGGATCTCTCAAATGCCGGCAATGGTCTCAAGTCAACCAAAACATACTGCCCTGGCTTAAGGTCACTCCGGTCGTTATGGGTTTGGATGTTCATGCCCTCTTCATTTCGAAGCTCTCTAACCCGCCGCGCCCACTCACTGGCTCCCCCGGCGGCATCTCGAAGAGTTTCCGCATCCATTATTACTCCCACATGAGCTAGGAAGAACTTCTTCAGTCTGGCCCTAGCGCCGGGCTCACGGGGCATTAAGCGATTCCCCTTTCCATTAGGGTGACTAAGTCTGCTTGGAGGGCCTGAAGAATCCGCTCTCCAACTGCTTTAGCAACCGGCGGTGGGAAAGCGTTTCCGATTTGCCGGTAGGCGGGGGTTTTTCTCCCGACAAAGGGCCATTCTTCAGGGAAACCTTGAATCAAGGCCGCCATTCTTGTAGTTAGTCTTGGCATTCCCTCAAAATCCGGTCCAGGAGGCTTGTCGGCTAAGGATCCTCCGTCGACTCCTAGAGCCGCCCAGGCCTTTCTCGCTCTAGTTGGCCCTAAGTCCGGCCCTCCGTGCTTCTTTGATCCTCCCACCAAGGTGGGGGCAATTTGGTTGGCCCGGACCCGCCATTGCTCGACTTGGCTCCAACCCCTACTTCCCATTTCCTTGAAAAGGACCTGACCGACTGTCGGAGGAGGGCCGGGATTGGGCTGCGGCCAAGAAAAGTTCCTCGCGTACTCGTGTTTTAGGGCCACAAAAATGACTCGGGGCCGTAACTGGGGCACCCCAAAATCCGAAGCATTTAATAGTCGCCAAAACCCCGTATACCCTAGAGATTCCACTTGTGCCGTCACAGATGCTCGGTACCCATCAAACATTGGATCCATCAAGCCCCGTACGTTTTCAATCATAACGGCCTTTGGCGAGCACTCGTGAACTAGGCGGATAACCTCCGGAAACAGGTTCCTTTCGTCTTTTTCTCCAAGCTGCTTCCCGGCAATCGAAAACGGCGGGCAGGGAACTCCCCCTGCCAACAGGTCCACACCACGATAATCGCAAGCGTTAAACTCGCGCAAATCGGCCTGAATAACGTTCCACCGAGGCCGGTTGAATCTTAACGTCATGCAAGCATGGGCATCGATCTCAACCAAAGCTAAATGATCAAAGCCCGCCTGTTCCAGGCCTAAGGCCTGGCCGCCCGCTCCGGCGCAAATCTCTAATGACCTGAGGCGTTGCATCTTTTCTTCTCCCCTACCGGCTTTCCTGGCGAACGTGTATTCGTCATCCCCTCTGAAAAATCCTCCTGTCACCAGTCCTTGTGCTTAAGGAGACAGCTAACCACTATATATCCAGTTCTTCGACAATTTCCGCCTTCTTCCTCCCGCCGGGAATCAATAACCGAGTGAGAGGCCACTATGGTAGAAGGGTAGAAGGCCATCCACCCCAATGAGCAGGACTTCCCCCCACCCCACCCGAACCTTGATAGCGGGTGAGGCCATGAGTCAAGACAACTCGATCACAAAAGTCACCGACCACCTCCATTTCATCGAGCGCGGGTGGTTGAACGCCAACCACTTCGTTCATAACGGCCAGAGCAAGATCCTGATCGACACCGGTTACAAGAAGGACCTGGCCCGGACTCTGGAGCTGATCCGAGAGGTTGGGGTCGAGCCGGGGGCGGTCGAACTGATCGTCTCCACTCACAGCCACTGCGACCATGTCGGGGGGAACCGGGCGATCCAGGAGCTGTCGGGCTGTCAGATCGGGATGCACTCGATCGACCGGTCTTTCGTCGAAACCGGCAACGACTGGTTCACCTGGTGGCGCTACTACGGGCAGGAGGCCGATGTTTTCCGGGTTGAACGGAGCTACCGCGACGGCGACGTCATCCGGCTCGACGAGGTTGAGCTGGTGGTGTTGCACGTCCCGGGACACGCCTCTGGCCAGATCGCGCTTTGGTCGCCCGAACGCAAGTTTCTCATTAGCGCAGACGTCGTCTGGGACGGTGACTTCGGCGCTCTGACCACCCGGATTGAGGGCAGCATCGCACCCTGGCTGCAGCAGGAATCGCTCGACCGGCTGGCCGGGCTCGACATCGCGATCATCTACCCCGGGCACGGCGACCAAGGGGGCGATTGACCGCTGCCGGCGGCGGGTTGAGAGCTTCATCCGCGAGCCGGAGCGCCTGGGGCGCGACCAAATCAAGAAGATCATTATCTACATTCTGCTGATGGGCGACGGCTTCCCCGAGGAGGGTTTGTTCGATCATTTGATGGCCACCCGCTGGTATCCAGAGACGGTCGACCTCTATTTCGAGGGGGATTACCGGGGCGTCTACGACGACGTTATGGCCGGGCTGCTCGGTCGGGGGCTGGTGGGGCGCGAGCCGGTGGGGCGGCAGTTCGGCCGGGCCGGGCAGCCTGGAGGCGAGGCAACTCCAGGCGGGCCCAGGCTGGTGGCGCTGGTGCGGCCTTAGTTAGGGGCAAGATGACATAATTTCTGAAAACAACTTTTCCGGGTGGAGCGTATGATGGAACAGTAGCCTGCTGCACGCTTAAGACTAGGCTGAGGAGGCATTACTGTGGATCGACGTTTTGCGCCTTATTACAATTATTATGGTCAGGTCGCGGCCGGGGTGCCTTGGCAGGCCGCTGGCCCGAAGACGGCGGTGGCCCGCGTCAGGGGCGGCCCACTGGCTCCGGCGATCGACGGGGTGGTATGGTTCAGGGATGTTCCCGGGGGCACCATGGTGTCGGTTGACGTGACCGGCCTTCCCCCGTACCGGCCTGCCCGGGACGGTCAACCTCCGGTGGGCCCCCACGGCTTTCACCTTCATGAACGCGGGAACTGCGAGGTTGGAGA
>JBGFRN010000253.1:0-4040 GCA_041695105.1 Bacillota bacterium
TAAAAGGTGTCTTTACGGCCAGTAGTCCGGTCAACCACCTGGTCGGAGACCACAAAGTCTCCTGGCTTGACATGGGGCTGGAGGCTGCCGGCGGCGCAAGGACCGATGACCCTGGCGACGCCGAGGGCCTTCATGGCCCAGACATTGGCTCGGTAGTTGATCATATGCGGCGGAAAACGATGGTCTTTGCCGTGGCGGGGAAGAAAGGCAACCCGCTTGTCCCCGATGGTGGCCAGGGCGATCTTGTCGCTGGGTGCGCCGTAAGGCGTCTCGACCGTCACCTCTGTCACGCCCTCGAGGAACTGATAGAACCCGGATCCTCCGAATACGCCGATGTCAGCCCGCTTTTCCATGTGCAGTCGTCCTCCTTGGGCCCGTGAACGCTGTCGCTTAAACGATGGTCCGGGGAGCATCTCCGCCTCGTGCGAAGGTCTCGCTGGGCAACTCGTCGCTTCAAGGGCCATTCTCTTTGTCGCGACAGTACTTTTTCCACACCTGTGGCAAAAATACCTGCCGCACCTGAACAATACCGTCGGCCGCTCCAATCTGCGCTAATGTCTCATCACACACCTACGGCAAGAACACCTGCCACACCTGAACAATACCGTCGACCGCTCCAATCTGCGCTAACGTCTCATCACACACCTACGGCAAGAACACCTGCCGCGCCTGAAGAATACCGTCGACCGCTCCAATCTGCGCTAACGTCTCATCATCTACCGGATCGTCGACCTGAAGAATCATAACCGCCTCGCCCCCCAGAGACCGGCGGCCCACCTGCATCCCGGCGATGTTAACCCGCTTGGCGCCCAGCAACGTTCCCACCTGACCGATCATTCCGGGTTTATCCTGGTGACGGGTAACGATCTGGTATCTCGACGGGACAAAATCCACCGGGAAGCCCCCGACTTCGACAAAACGAATGGAGCCGTCCGCCCCGAGGGTGCCCGAAATGGCGGCGGCGCCGTCAACGCCTTCCACGGCCAGCTTCAGCAGGCTCAGGTAGCCCCGGGGTGTGCTGGACCGGCTCTCGGTGATGACCAAGCCCCGCTGAGCAGCGATGATCGGGGCGTTGATGAAGTTAATCTCTTCCTCCAGCATCCCCTGAAGAAGCCCTTTCAAGGCCGTGTTTGTGAGCAGAACTGAAGCGGCGTCGGCCACCTGGCCAGCCAGTTCGACCCTTGCTCTTTCCAGCCGCACCGGGAACGCCTGGGCCAGGAACCGGCCGAGAGCCTCAGCCAGAGGCAAATACGCCTTGGCCGCCCGGACCTGCTCCGGAGGAAGAGCGGGAAGGTTGACGGCTTCGGGAACCATCTCGCCTCGCAGAACCCGGAGGACCTGTTCGGCAACGACGGTCCCGTTCAGCTCCTGAGCCTCAACGGTCGACCCGCTGAGATGGGGCGTGACGACAACGTTCGGCAGTTCGAAGAGGGGATTCTGGCGGGCCGGCTCCTCGGCAAAGACGTCCAGCGCGGCCCCGGCCAGATGGCCCGAGGTCAGGGCCCGATACAGGGCTTCCTCGTCAACCAGGCCGCCACGGGCGCAGTTGATCAGGCGGGCGCCCTTTTTCATCAGCATTATCTCCCGCTCCCGGATCATCCCGCTGGTTTCCGACGTCTTGGCGGCATGGATCGAAACCAAGTCGGACTCGGAGAGCAAGCGGCGCAAGTCACAAAGCTCCGCTCCGGTCTGCTCAGCCCGTTTGACCGAGACGTACGGATCGTGAGCCAGAATCCTCATCCCAAAGGCTCTCGCCCGGATGGCCAGCTCAAAGCCGATTCTTCCCAGACCGATGATCCCCAGGGTCTTGCCCCGCAGCTCTATCCCCACAAACTTGGAGCGCTGCCACTGTCCCCCCTTCAAGGAGAGGTGGGCCTGAGGAATGGTTCGGGCTAGGGCCAGCATCATCCCCAGGGCATGTTCGGCCGCAGCGATCGTATTGGCGTTTGGAACATTAACGACAACGATGCCCCGTTCCGTGGCGGCGTCAACGTCGATATTGTCAACCCCCACTCCGGCCCTGCCCACCACTTTCAGGCGGGAGCCGCGCGCCAGCACGTCGGCCGTGGCCTTGGTCTCACTCCGGGTAATCAAAGCGTCATATTCGGGAATCCGTTCGAGTAATTGCTCCTTGGAGAGTCCGGTGACAAAGTCAACTTCCGCCTCGCGGCGGAGCATTTCGATGCCGGCTTCGGCAATTGGTTCGGCGACCAGAACTCGCATATCGGCTTCATCTCCTTAAGCGTTTTGTAGGCTGGGGGCGCTGACCATTGCGCTGGGGGCGCTGATCATCGTGACGGGTGAACCACCCGGCGAACCCGCACTGACCATTGCGCTGGGGGCGCTGACCATTGGGGTGGACGCGCCGAACTAGCCTGCTTCTTTCCAGACTGTCTGGGCGGCGGCTACGCCAGTTCCGAGAACTACCGAGTGGCCAAGGGAATCTAGAGCCAGCTCCAGGGCGGCCAGGCTCTGGAGGATGTCCTTCGGATCAACCCACCCGACATGGCCAAGGCGGAATATAGAATCGGTCAGCTTGCCCTGGCCTCCGGCCGTCACTACGCCGTACTTCTTGCGAAGCTCGCCGCGGAGGGCCTTGGCCTCAAGCTTGGCCGGCATTTGGACGGCCGTGACGGTATCCGAGGCGTAGTCCGGGTCGGCCAGAAGGTCAAGGCCCAGCGCTCTAACACCGGCCCTGGTCATTCTTCCGAGGAGAGCGTGGCGTCCCCAGGCCGCCTCAAGACCTTCCTCCTCGATCATGGCGAGGGCTTCGCGAAGGGCGAACCAGAGCGAGACCGCCGGGGTATAGGGCGTCTGACGGGTCGCGATCTGCTTCCGATAGGTCGTAAGATCCCAGTAAAACTTCGGGTTGGTGGCCGCCGCAGCTCGCTCCCAGCCCTTCGGCGAGACCGAAAGGAAGGCCAGCCCGGGCGGCGCCATCATCGCCTTTTGTGAGCCGGTGACAACCACATCCAGACCCCAGGCATCCGGCCGGAGCGGAATCGCTCCGAGAGAGCTGACGGCGTCGACCATGAGCAGAGCCGGATGGCTGGCCGCGGCGGCGGCCAGTTCCTCCAGCGGATTGGTGACGCCAGTCGAGGTTTCGTTGTGAGTGATCAGGACGGCCTTGATCTCCCCCGAAGGATCGTTGGCCAGGCGCCGGGCCAGCTCGGGGGGGTCGGCCGCCTGACCCGAGGTGGTCTCGATCACTTCCACTTCGGCCCCGTAAGCCCGGGCAATTTTGACCCATCTTTCGCCGAAGACG
Organism: Bacillota bacterium; assembly: GCA_041695105.1. Taxonomy (GTDB): domain Bacteria; phylum Bacillota; class Sulfobacillia; order JAMDAP01; family JAJYMS01; genus JBGFRN01. The sequence continues at coordinate 3,266 of JBGFRN010000253.1, forward strand.
CCGGTCACGAGAGCCAGCACCCGGTCTCCGGGTGAGAGGAAGTTGACCACCGCCGCTTCAAGCCCGCCTGTGCCTGCAGCCGGGAGCACGATCACCTCGTGGTCTGTCAGGTAGAGCTTTTTCAGGCCGACAGTCACCTCGTCGAAGACCTTGGCGAAGGCCTCGCCCCGGTGATTCACCATCGGGGCGGCCATGGCCCTCAGGACACGGTCCGGGACTGGCGTGGGTCCGGGGATCATCAGCAGTTCTTTAGTTGGCATGGGTGTTCTCTCCTCCGTTTTTTGGGCTCTGCCGATTCGGAATCAGACCCGCCGGGCCGGGATCAAACTAGAAAGCCCCCGTCCGGCAGGCAAGTCTGCTGCCAGGGACGGGGGATAGTCTCCCACGCGGCGCCACCCTGTTTGGCTCCTGCCTCCGCCGTGGCCATCGCCAACCCGCCGCGGCAACGCCGATAACGAAAAAAGCCCTCGTCCCCTGGTCAGGGACGAGAGCGTTCGCTCCCGCGTTACCACCCTGGTTAACTCCGGCCCCTCACGGAGCAGCAGCCCACCTCGACTCAGCTATATCGGGCTGACCCGGCCGGGTTGGCTCCCGGCCCCATCCGGGGCGGATTCGACCTGCTCGGGTCGGCTCGCACCATCCGCCGACTCTCTGCTTCCGAAGTTGGGTCTACTGTTCCCCTTCATCGGGAAAACCTATTGGGTCGTATTCTACATGAGCCCGGCGCGAAACGCAAGGGTCAATTTCTGGGGCCAGTTTCTGGGGTCAATTTTTG
>JBGFRN010000160.1:0-4030 GCA_041695105.1 Bacillota bacterium
GCGGACCGTGATTGCCGGGCGGAAGCTGATGATCACTGCCGCGCTGGTTGGGGCCGAGGTCAGCCGCGACCAGCAGCCCAACCTTCCCCTGACGCCGGAGGAGATCGCTGCCGCCGCCGTCGAGGCGTCCGAAGCGGGAGCCTCGATCGTCCATCTGCATGTCAGGGACGCTGAGGGCAACCCGACTCAAGACCCGGGGGTCTTCTCTCGGACGATCAAGCTGATCCGGAAGCATTACCAAGGCTCGGCCGGTTCAGCGGCTGCCCCGGGACGCTGCCCGATCATTCAGGTCTCGACCGGTGGGGCGATTGGCATGACGGCTGAAGAGCGGATGGCTCCCCTCGGCCTGGCGGGAGCGCCCAAGCCGGAGATGGCCACCCTGACCACTGGCAGCGTTAATTTTGGCAGCGACGTTTTTCTCAACCCGCCGGAACTGATCGAAGAGTTGGCGCGGCGCATGCGGCGGGCTCGGATCAAGCCCGAAATCGAGGTCTTCGATACCGGTATGATCCGGACGGCCCAGGAACTGATAGACAAGGGACTGGTTAAGCCCCCTCTCCACTTTGACCTGGTCATGGGTGCCCCGGGCGGGGTGCCGGGGACCCCCAGGGATTTGCTCCACCTGGTCTCGTCCCTCCCCGATGGTTCAACCTGGTCGGTGGCCGGAATCGGGCGGGCCGAACTGGAGCTTGGAACGATTGCGATTATCATGGGAGGTCATGTGCGGGTCGGATTTGAGGATAATATTTTCTACACACGGGGCGTCCTGGCCGAATCCAACGCCCAACTGGTCGCCCGGATGGTTCGGATCGCCCGCGAGCTCGGCCGGGAGATAGCCAGTCCTTTAGAGGCCAGGCGGATTCTGGGCTTGGATGGGAAGGATTAATCTCCCGCGGGGCGAACTAGAATCAGGTAGAGGTGGGCGACAGCAGGGGTGGGCGACAGCAGGGGTGGACGACAGCAGGGGTGGACGACCGGTGATTCTTACTACTAAGACAACTGTGGCGCTGAGATGCCCCGAATGCGGGAAGCTGGATTTCCATCCGGTCTCCCTCTTTGACTTCTCCGGGGCGCGGACGGTTAAGGTCAACTGTTCGTGCGGCACCCACAAGTTCACTGTTGGAACCCAGAACGGCCAGTTCTGGATTCAGTTTCCTTGCCTCCTCTGCGATTCTCTGCACTTTACCTATTTCTCGCGCCGCCAGTTCTGGGAGCCCTGGACCAAAAACCTTACTTGCCCGGAAACTGAGCTTGACGCCGGTTTTTTCGGGCTTGACGAGGACGTCCGTGAGGTGGCCGACGGCGACCTGAAAGAAGCCGAACGCATCCTGAACGAGAGCGGGTTCGAGGAGTACTTTGAAAGCCCAGACGTGATGTACCAGATCCTTAACGCCCTGCACGATGTGGCTGAGACGGGCAAGCTCGCTTGTCCTTGCGGGCATAAGGGACTGAGAATCGATATTTTTCCGGAGCGCCTGGAGCTTTACTGCCCGGAGTGCGGGCGTTTCTGGCCCATCCCGGCTCGTGATGAGCGCGACCTCAAGATCCTCGACCGGCTATATAAGGGCCAGGCGGCCGAAGCCGACTGGAATCGCCGCCACCGGAAATAGGCGACGACGCGCCGGGCTGCCGATAGAATCGCCGCGCCGGGCTGTTGCGCCGGGCTGCCGATAGAATCGCCGCGCCGGGCTGCTGTGCCGCTTGGCGCTAGTGTCGCCCCGAGCCGCTGATGGCCGGAGGGGCGGCAACTTTTTGTGTGTCCGGAGGGTTTATTGATGCAATTATTCATCGACACCGCCAATATCAAGGAGATCGAGGAGGCCAATTCCTGGGGCGTGATCTCCGGGGTGACGACCAACCCTAGCCTGGTGGCCAAAGAAGGTCGGGATTTCCACCAGGTGGTCCGCGAGATCGCCGCGATCGTCGACGGACCGATCTCGGCCGAGGTAATCAGCCTGGAGGCTCCGAAGATGGTTGAAGAGGCCAAGATCCTGGCGGCCATTCATCCCAACGTGGTCATCAAGCTGCCCATGACCAAAGAGGGGCTCAAGGCCTGCAAGATACTGACCGGACAGGGGATCAAGACCAACGTCACCCTGGTTTTCTCGGTCAACCAGGGGCTGCTGGCAGCGCTGGCCGGGGCGACCTTCGTCAGTCCGTTTGTTGGCCGCCTGGACGATATCAGCCAGGACGGTCTGGCCCTGATCAGGGATATGGCTGAGGTCTTCAGCGTACAGGGGCTGGATACCAAGATCATTTCGGCCAGCATCAGGCACCCGATGCACGTCACCGAATCGGCGCGGCTTGGAGCCGACATTGCCACCGTTCCGTTCAAGGTTCTGGAGCAGATGTTCAAGCATCCGCTGACCGACCAGGGTATCGAACGCTTCCTGGCCGATTGGAAGGCGGTTAAGGGCTGAGAAGGATCCGGCCGGATTAGAGAAATAAGAGGGATCCATGAGAGGAGGGACCGTATGGAAAGAGAACTGGCGCTGGAGTTTGTCCGGGTAACTGAAGCGGCGGCCCTGGCTTGCGCCCGCTGGATGGGACGCGGCGACAAGAACTACGCTGACGAGCTGGCCGTTGAGGCTATGCGCGGGGTCTTTGACACTGTTCAGGTCGACGGTGTCGTGGTTATCGGTGAGGGCGAGATGGACGAGGCTCCGATGCTTTACATTGGCGAGAAAGTTGGCGTCGGGTGCCCGCCCGAGGTTGATATCGCGGTTGATCCCCTTGAGGGCACCAACCTGGTTGCCAAAGGCCTGAACGGGTCAATCGCTGTCGTGGCGGCCGCCCCGCGTGGCGGGCTGCTCCACGCCCCGGATATGTACATGGAGAAAATCGCGGTCGGCCCCAAAGCCCGCGGCTGCATCGATATCACCGCCCCGATCAAGGACAACCTGGCCAGCGTCGCCGCCGGTCTCAAGCGCGATATTTCCGACCTGACCGTTGTCATCCTCGATCGTGACCGCCACAAAAAGATGATCCAGGAGGTCAGGGAGGCTGGAGCCCGCATCAAGCTGATCTCTGACGGTGATGTGGCGCCGGCCGTGGCCGCGGCCTTCGGTGATACCGGCGTTGATATGCTGCTCGGTATCGGCGGTGCCCCGGAGGGCGTCCTGGCGGCGGCGGCCCTGAAGTGCATGGGCGGGGACATGCAGGCCCGGCTCTACCCCGAGAACGAGCAGGAAGAGCAGCGCGCCCGGGAAATGGGTCTGGATGACGTCCGGCAGGTGCTAAAGCTGGATGATCTGGTCAAGACCGACGAGGTCATTTTTGCTGCCACCGGCATCACCGAGGGCGACCTGTTGCGCGGCGTCCGCTATTTTGGCGACGGGGCCAAGACCCACTCGGTCGTGATGCGCGGCCGCACCGGCACCGTCCGGTTCATCGAGGCCATCCATCGCTTCGATAAGAAGCCGAAGCACCAGAGAAAGTGCTGACCGGTCTGGGGTCGGGGGCAAGGGCCGGGGCCAAAACAACCTCTCCTTTCATACTATGGAGTGAAGCTCTTCGAGCCAGGCTCCTTGAGCCTGAATTACTCAGAGAAAAGGAGAGACCGCCATGCCCCTCTTTTCGACCGGCCCGTTCGTCGTCGCCCCCGGGGTCACAAATATACACATTGAGGCACTGAACAACGACCCCAACGACACCGAACCAGTCACCGTTACAGCCTTTCGCCTCAGCGGAACTGCCGGACCCAAGATTACCATTTTTGGCCCACAAACGAAAAACCTAGCTCCTAACACCCGGGTAGATTTCGACTTTATCCCTCCGGCCAACCATGCGATTGAGGTCCAGGTCCTGACCAGGGATGTTGACGTCTTGATTTCTTTGGTCGGGGTCAGACCGGGAGCCTTCGAGCCGACGAATTTCTTCCGCCATAGAGAGTTCGTGATCCACAGTCCCAGATAAGGTCTGGGCCAATCACAAGGCGGGGCCAACCATAAGGTTGTGACATAAAGTGCCTTGTGACGAAATTGCCGTTACTTCTATGGAGACACCCTTCTAGGGAGACACCCAGCCCAAT
>JBGFRN010000273.1:0-4029 GCA_041695105.1 Bacillota bacterium
ATCATCGGCATCCCCGTCTCGCTCCTCTGGAAACGGGTGCGCGGATTCCTGCCGGGGCGCAAGACTGGGAAAGGAATGCAGGGCTGAAATCAGAAGATAGGCGATTAGTCTCGCCTTCTTTCGTCAAAACAAAGCGCCCCGAGCGGCGTGGCGAGAAGCCCGCCCGGGGCGCTTTTTGATCTTTAGCTCTCCGCCATCTCCAGAAGAATTGCTTGGCCCAAGCCATCCTGTCCAAGACTGGACAAATTCGATAATGTTGCTCGCCCGGTGGAAGGATTTGTTTCTCCAAAACAGAAATAGGTTAAGAACCTCAAATGGAGACGAGGGGAGGGATCAGAATGGATCCGACAAAGATCTATAACTCCGGTCGGTCGGACGCTCACGACCTCAGGGAGTTGACGGCCCGGGACGGAATCAGGGTCTTTTATCGGCGCTGGTTTTCCCACGAGCCATCGGCGGTGGTGCTTTACCTTCATGGACAAGGCGACCATAGTGGAGCTTTCGCGGCTATCGGCGACGTTTTGGCCGGGGAGGGTCTGGGCGTTTACGCCATTGATCACCGGGGCTTCGGCTTGAGCCGCGAGACTCGGGGCGATATCAGTTCCTATGATATCTACCTCAACGACATTGAGGATTTGGTAAGCCGCATTGAGCAAGACCTCCCCGGCAAGCCAGTCCTCCTGATCGGGCTCAGCATGGGAGGGCACCTGGCCTTCCGGTCGGCTGCCCGTCTGGGGAAGCGGATTTCGGGGGTCATTGCCCTTTCCCCAGGCTTCAGGGGCCGCCGTACCCCTATCTCTCTGGTGGCCAAGGTCCTCCTTTATTTGCTCATCAACCCTCGCCAGATCCTCCCCAGCATCGTCAACACCCCGCTGACCACCCGCAATCGAAGCCACCTTGAGGCGATTGACCGTGACCCGCACTGGGTGGGGGCCTTCAGCGCCCGGTTTTACTGGGCAACCCTCGCCTCTCTGTCGAAAGCCTTCAAGGAGATGAGGCGAATTACGTGCCCGGTGCTGGTCCTTCAGGGAGGAGTGGATCACATCGTCGACCCCGGGGCGGGCCGCCGCTACTTCGACCAGTTAGCCTCGGTTGACAAGGAGTTCAGGATCCTTCCGGGTGTCTACCACAACCTGATAGCCGAACCCGAAATGCCCCAGCTCGCTCTGGAGATTGCCGCCTGGATCAAGGAACGGGCGACGGTGGGCTCTGAGGCCTAATGCCCCGAATCATCCGGTCGACAAGGAGGATAACATGGGTCTGAACATTTGTGTCCTGGGTGGTGGGAGCGCCTACACCCCGGGCCTCATCGAAAGCATGCTCCGTCTGAGAGATCGCTTGCCCCTGGATCAACTGACCCTGATGGACATCGACCCCGCCAAGCTCGAGACGGTGGGGCGGCTGACCGAGCGGCTGGTGGCCGGTTCGGGGGCCAAGACCAAGGTGGTTTACACCACCGATCGGGCGGAGGCCTTGCAGGGAGCCGACTTCGTCCTCTGCCAGATTCGCGTCGGCGGGCTGCCTGCCCGAGCCCTGGATGAGAAGGTCCCCCTGAGGCACGGCGTAATCGGTCAGGAAACCACGGGTCCCGGTGGTTTTGCCATGGCTCTCCGGACCATTCCTGTGATGCTGGACGTAGCTCGGGACATGGAAAGGATCTGTCCGGAGGCCTGGCTGATCAATTACACCAACCCCACCGGGATAGTGGCGGCGGCTTTGCACTGGCACACGAAAGTGAAGGTCCTTAGCATCTGCGATGTGCCTATCGGAGTGCAGCATCTCGTTGCTCAGGTTCTCGGGGCGAACCGCCGGGATATCTTTGTGGACTACGCCGGACTCAATCACCTGGGCTGGTTTAGGCATATCTACCACCGGGGCGGGGACGTTCTGCCGCAGCTATTGATGATGGCGGGGACCCTTAAGGCCTTGCCTCCCGGCATGCAGATCGAAGACGACAAGACCACGCAGGAATTCCTCGGTGTCCTGGAGCTTTTCAAGAGGCTCAAGGTTGTGCCGTCGCCGTACCTCCAGTACTATTATCAGCCCGACAAGATGCTGAAGAAGCAGTTGGAGGCCGAGAGCACTCGGGCGGAAGTGGTCATGGCCCTGGAGATGGATCTTCTGGCCCATTACCGCGAGGTTACGGATCAGGCGGAACCCCATCTGTGGAAGAAACGGGGAGGGGACTGGCACGCCGACCTGATGATGGAAGTGGTCTGCGCCATCGCCAACAACCTGTCCGAAACCTTTGTGGTCAACGTGCCCAACCGGGGAGCTATCGCTCACTTGCCGGATGATGCCATTGTCGAGATTCCTGCCGTGGTCGATGCCCGCGGCGCCCAGGCCCTGGTGGTGGGAGAAATGCCGCCGGAGATGCTGGGGCTGGTGCAGATCGTCCACGCTTATGAGCGCCTCACCGTACAGGCGGCGGTTGAGGGGTCTTACGAAAAGGCTCTCAAGGCGTTGACCATCCATCCGCTGGTTCCATCCATTGATGTGGCCGAGGCTCTGTTGAACGATCTGCTTGATGCCCACCGCCAGCACTTGCCCCAGTTTGCCCGGAGTGGAGCCTGATTTCAAGAAAGTGAGTTCGGCTGTGACCTTCGAGTGGGCAGACCGGTGCAACCTTTGCTCCAGCCGGTCGAGGAGATTCCAAGAAAGTGAGTTCGGCTGTGACCTTCGAGCCCGCAATCTGGCACAGCTTCTCCTGGGGCGCGTTTTCCTTCACTGGCAGATGACCAAAGCCGAGGCCATGGGAGACGCCCCATGGCACAGCTTCTCCTGGGGCGCGTTTTCCTTCACGGGGAGGGGAGAAAGTGAAAGGCTACCTGCACCGCTTTGGCGCGGCGGCTCTGACCCCTATAGCTGTCTTACCGGCTGCTGCCTTGCTGATGGCCATCGGGACCGTCCTTGAGGGGATCGCTCCCCCGCTTTCCCTGGCCTTCATGGGAGCAGGCGAGGTGCTGTTTGAAAATCTGGGCCTGATTTTTGGCGTGGGTATCGCCGTCGGTCTGAGCGGCGGAGAGGGAATCGCCGGGCTTGGCGGCGGGGTCGCCTACCTGCTTCTGAGCGGGATTGCCATAAAGATCAACCCCGAGAATAACCTCGGGGTCATCGCGGGCATTATCGCCGGGTTAGGGGCTGCCTGGATCTACGAGAGGTTCAGCCGGACGAAGCTTCCCGAGGCTCTCAGCTTCTTTGCGGGCCAACGCTGGGCGCTCATCCTCACAACCATATCGGCAGCAGTCGTGGCCCTGCCGGTCGGATACCTGTGGCCGGCCGCCCAAGCAGTTCTTTCCGGGGCCGGCGAGTGGATGACCCGGTCAGGGGTCTGGGGCGTTGCCGTCTACGGCGCCCTGGAGAGGCTTCTCATCCCCACGGGGCTCCACCACTTCCTTAACGGCCTGGTGCTTCTGACCTTTGGGGAGTACAGCGGCGCCACCGGTGACCTCGGTCGGTTTTTCGCCGGCGATCCTTCGGCGGGGTTTTTCATGGCTGGGGCCTATCCGATCAAGATCTTTGCTTTGCCGGCCGCCTGCCTGGCGATGTACCACGAAGCCCGGGCCGATGCCAGGCGGGCCATCAAGGGACTGATGGTTACCGCGGCCCTGACCAGTGTTCTCACGGGAATAACCGAACCTGTTGAGTTTGCCTTCCTTTTCACCGCCCCGATTTTGTACCTGGTCCACGCAGGGTTGACTGGACTTTCCTTTGCTGCTGCCTATCTCCTGGAGATCCGCCACGGATTCGCCTCTTCGGCGGGAATACTGGAGTTCTTGGTGAACAGTTACCGGGCCGAAAACCCCTGGCTCCTGATTCCGCTGGGCCTGGCCTTTGGTGCGGCCTATTACCTCATTTTCCGCTGGGTGATCCGACGCTTCAGATTGCCCACTCCCGGCCGTCTAGCGGGAGAGGGAGTCGCGGCCGAACTCTCGACAATGCCCATGGCCGACCGGGCCCGGTGGGTGCTGCAAGCTCTCGGGGGGTCCTCCAACCTGAAGACCCTTCAGGCCTGTCTGACCCGGCTGC
>JBGFRN010000262.1:0-22225 GCA_041695105.1 Bacillota bacterium
TCGAACTTGACGGGGAGCTTCGGGCCCAGGCCGGGGCGAGCGTACCGTCAAAGGCCAACCTGGCCTCAGAGATCATCCACAACGCCATCGAAGCCGGTACCGGGACCACCGGGTTCCCGACGGTTACCGAAGATGAGCTTGACGAGCTGACTTATACGGTCGAGGTTTTCGGCCTCGAGATGATGCGATACAAATAAGGCCCAAAATGTGGCATAATAGGCGTATTAGTTTCAGGAGGGATCCGCTTGGCCGTTAACCTCAAGGGCCGCGACTTCATCTCGATCCACGACTTTACCCCGGAAGAAATCAAACAGCTTCTTGACACGGCCGATCTGTTCAAATTGCAGCAGAAGGCCGGGATCATCAACCAGCCCCTCAAGGGAAAAACCCTGGCGATGATCTTCCAAAAGGCCTCGACCCGGACCCGGGTCTCTTTTGAGGTCGGCATTTGGCAGCTCGGGGGTTACGGCCTGTACCTTTCGAGCGATGACCTGCAGCTTAAGCGCGGGGAGACGATTGCTGACAGCGCTCGGGTATTGTCGCGCTACGTTGACGGCATTATGATCCGCACCTTCTCTAACGATGACGTGGTCGAGCTGGCCAAACACGCCGGCGTGCCGGTGTTTAGTGGTCTAACTGACCTGCTTCACCCCTGCCAGGTTATGGCCGACCTGATGACCATCCGGGAGAAGAAGGGGAATCTCAGGGGCCTGAGGATGGCCTATGCCGGCGACGGCAATAACATGACCCATTCCTTGATGCACGGGGCCGCCAAGTGCGGGATGGAAATGGTGGTGGCCACCCCCAAGGGGGCCGAGCCCGACCCGGCGATGGTTGAGGAGGCGCGCCGCGACGCCCTCGAGACCGGGGCCAGGATCGAACTCTTCCATAACCCCAAGGATGCTGTCTCTGGAGCCGACGTGGTCTACACCGATGTCTGGGCCAGTATGGGGCAGGAGGACCAGGCTGAGGAGAAACACCGTCTCCTCAAGCCCTACCAGATTAACTCCGAACTGATGTCGCTGGCCAAACCCGACGCCCTCTTCATGCATTGCCTGCCCGCCCACCGGGGGGAAGAGGTTACTGACGAGGTCATTGACGGCAAGTGGTCGGTCGTCTGGGACCAGGCCGAGAACCGGCTCCATGCCCAGAAGGCGATCATGGCCTGTCTGATGTAGACGTTGATTTCACCTGCGCTGAGAAACCTGACCGAGGATAAAATCGAAGTCCTGGGCCCCCGCCCGGTCATCCTGGGGGCCTGGGACTATTTTCTTGGAGACAAAGTCCGCCACGCCTTGGTTTATGTCGACCGCCTGCGCGGCAAGGTGGCCGCCAACACGGGCGACTACCGGCCCGAGGTCGTTTGTGGTGAGAACGGGCAACTCAGCTCGCAATGCGATTGCCCGAGCCGGCTGCCCTTCTGCAAGCACGCCGTAGCACTGCTGTACCTGTGGGCCAATCGCCCCGAACAGTTTATTGATCTCGAAGGGCTGACGGCCCCCCTGTCCCTCTGCCAGCCGGATCAATTGACTGAGCTCCTGGCGGCCGCCCTGATGGCTGGGGACGGCGGGGTCGAACTGATCCGCCGGGCGGTTTCCGATTCCGTTCCGGTCGTCGGGAGGGCGTTATCTGAGGGATTGGCCGCCCCGGTCCGCGAGGCGGTTGAAATGGCCACCGGGGGGCGGTTCAGGGAGGCCGCCGGGATGCTTCTGGCAATACTCAGGTTTGGGCCCGCCCTTTTCCTGGGCGAGGCTAACCGTCAAATCCTGTCCCAGGTGCCCGGGCACTACCGCGACACCGTGGTAGCCTGGAACCCGGGAGCCAAGGAGGCCCTGACCCAGATCATTGCCCTGGTCGACCTGCCGGTTCCCTCGGCCCCGGACCTGGCCGAGGGAATCGAAGCCACTCTTTCGGAACTTTGGGGGCGGTTTGAGGGCCGGCTCGGAGGCGGGAACCGGGTGATCGAGTCCCGCTTGCTGAGTGCGGTCTGGGCCCTTGAAGCTGAGATGGCGGGCGGCTTTCGCCCCGGTCTGGCTTACCGGCGTAAGCGCCTGATCCGGCTCTTGGCCGAGCGACTTAGGGCCAGGGGCGACCAGGCAGCTCTCGCCAGGCTTTTACAAGGACATCCTGGCATGTAAAAATCTGGGCTTATCCCCAGCTTTATCAACACGCTGTGCATAAGATCTCCCAGTCTCGGACGGCATTCGGGGAAATAATAGTTTCTGATCTGGCGAAAAAAACGGGACTTTGGGAGGATACGCTTTGAACAAGAAGCAAGTCATCATCATGGGGGCCGCCGGTCGAGACTTTCACAACTTCAACGTGTACTTTCGAGATAATCAAGCCTATAACGTCGTCGCCTTCACCGCCACCCAAATTCCGGATATCGAGGGGCGGATGTACCCGGCCCAACTGGCCGGAAGTCTTTATCCCCAGGGAATTCCGATTCGAGATGAGGCCGAACTGCCCGATCTTTTAGAGGAATACGTCGTAGACGAGGTCGTTTTTGCCTATTCCGACATCACTCACGAGCTTGTGATGCACTCCGCCTCGCTCTGCCTGGCCAAGGGGGCGGATTTCCGGCTGATGGGCGGGCGGACCACGATGCTTCAGTCCACAAAACCGGTCGTTTCCGTCTGTGCCGTCCGGACCGGGGTTGGTAAGAGCCAGACTACCCGGCGGGTGATCTCGATCCTCAGGGATATGGGGCTGAGGGTTGTGGCCGTCAGGCATCCAATGCCCTATGGCAACCTTTTAGCTCAGACCGTCCAACGATTCGCCAGTTACGAGGATTTGGATCGACACCACTGCACAATCGAAGAGCGGGAGGAATATGAACCACATCTCGATAGCGGAGCAGTGGTTTATGCCGGTGTCGATTATGGAAAGATCCTGACCCAGGCCGAGCAGGAGGCCGACGTCATTGTCTGGGACGGGGGGAACAACGACCTGCCCTTCTACCAGCCCGATCTGGCGATCTGCCTGGTTGACCCGCACCGGCCGGGGCATGAGCTGCGCTACCATCCTGGAGAGGCCAATCTGAGGATGGCCGGCGTCGTCCTGATCAATAAGGTGGAAACCGCCCCGCCGGAAGGCATTGATCAGGTGCGTGAGAGCATTGCCCGGGTTTGCCCGTGGGCGACGGTCATCGATGCGGCCTCTCCGATTTACGTCGAGGATCCCAACGCTATCCGCGGCCGGCGGGTGCTGGTGATCGAGGACGGCCCGACCCTGACTCACGGTGAGATGCGCTACGGGGCTGGAGTGGTGGCGGCCAAGAAGTTCGGATGCCGGTCCCTGGTCGACCCGAGGCCCTACGCCGCCGGTACGATTCGGGAGACCTTCGCTAAATATCAGGAAATCGGGACCCTGCTGCCCGCCATGGGGTATGGGGGCCAGCAGATGAAGGATCTTGAGGAAACGATTAACCGGACTGACTGCGACCTGGTCCTGATCGCCACCCCGATCGACCTGCGGCGCCTGATTAAGATCAAACTGCCATCGACGCGGGTAAGGTATGAGCTTCAGGAGATCGGGCGCCCGACGGTGTACGATGTCCTGACTAACCATCCGGTCTTGCAGCGCGCCCGCGGGGTGGCATACCGTTTCTGAGGGACAACTGTTTCTGCGGGACAACTGTTTCTGAGGGAGATTGACACCCCAAATTGCCTGAGCCTATACTTAGGGCATTAGTTGGGAAAAGGGTGAGATTATCCTTTGGACCAGAGGCTCCAGGGGCTTTTTGAGCGTTTGCACGAAAAAGAATACAAGTTAACCCCTCAGCGCCGGGTGGTGATGAAGGCCTTTCTAAACCACTCCGAAGATCATTTGTCAGCCGATGAAGTATACAATTTAGTAAAGCAGGATCACCCCGAGATAGGTTTAGCCACCATCTATCGCACTCTCGATTTGCTGGCCGAGATCGGGATCCTGCAGAAGTTGGATTTCGGCGATGGCCGCGGCCGCTACGAGTTAACCGGAGGTCGGGAGGAACACCATCACCATCACCTGATCTGCCTTAGTTGCGGCAAAGTCATTGGGGTGGAGGACGACCTGCTCGAATCGCTCGAGGCCTTGATTTCCCGAAAAACAGGTTTTAGAATCATAGATCATGACGTCAAGTTTTATGGTCATTGCCGCGATTGCCTTAAGTCGAAAGCAAGCGGGCATCTAGACCCTGGCGAATGAGGTATCCGGATTGTGAATTGGCAAATCATGTTTTCAACCTTTTTGACCATTTTTCTGGCCGAACTGGGTGACAAGACTCAGCTTTCGACCATGACGATGTCGGCCCAGTCAAAATCCCCGGTTGCGGTTTTTATCGGCGCGGCCGCGGCTTTGGTTCTAAGCACGCTGCTCGGTGTACTGTTTGGCGAAGCGATTACCAAGGTCATCCCGCCGAGGGTGATTCATACCGTAGCCGGCCTGGCCTTTATCGGGCTGGGCGCTTTGATGATCAGTGGCAAAATATAGGGAACGCGCCGGGATGTGCAGATAGCCGACGGTGGTTGGGAGTAGTGGCTGGGGGGAGTTAGGCCCTCACTCAGATTTTTAAAGTCTGGAGCTACGCACGACAACTGCCCGCCAAGAATTTGGACCAATTTCCAACTTGCCGCTTCAAATTCGATGTAGTACAATCATTCTGCCTGTCAAGCGCCCTTAGCTCAGTGGATAGAGCACCGGCCTCCGGAGCCGGGTGCGGGGGTTCGAGTCCCTCAGGGCGCGCCAAATTACAAAAGGAAACCGCAGAGGCTTTCTCTGCGGTTTTTTGTCGCCCTATGCTGCCTCCTGAGGAGTCGAGTTAATCGAAGAAGCAGGAAAAATGTCGATGCGGGTCTAATATCTGGATGCTATACCGTTTTATCCCCGATTGAGGTGCAAGCATGTTCACACAGCTCAGCCTGGCCTCCAGCGACGTTGGATTTAGCAACGTGAAAACTTATGCCAATGGAACCGATATTCTGTTCCCCAGCGTGGTCGTCCCTGGGCGGGAGCGCGTTCTGGCTAACACCCTGACCGAAGAACGCGGCAAGGCGGCGGTTTCCAGCCTGCTTGACCGGCTCCATGTGATTTACGACGGGCGTGAGTATTTCGTAGGCGCCTTGGGCATGAAAAACGGCGGCGAGTACAATTGGTCGGTTAACCGGCTGAATACCCTTGAAACTAAAATCTGTTTTCTGACCTCGATCGCCCTGACAATGATTAAGGTCGACAGCGATTTCCAGAAGTTTGTAGTTGTCACTGGCCTGCCGATCGAGCATTACCGCAACCCCCAGCTTCGCGAGGACTATGAGAAGAACCTGACCGGCAGCCATACCCTGACTTTTGTCCTGCCGGATGGAACGACCCTGACCAAGCAGTTTTTTATCGTCCGTCTCCGGGTGCTGCCTCAGGGCCTGGGTTGCTTCTACGACGTCACCTTCAATGAGGATGGGGAAATCGAACGGTCGGAGCTCCTTCAGAATAAACACCTGTTGATCGACGTCGGTTTTCGGACGGTCGATGTCACCGTGGTTGAGGATTTTGAGCCGGTAGACCTGTACTGCTACAGCCTTGACAATAAGGGCATCAAGACGGTTCTAGACAACATCCTTGAAGACATAAAGACGGACCGCAATGAAGAAGGTGCCCTGCGCTATCCTGAGTTCAACAAGCCGCTTTCGGAGATGGAGAAAATCTTCTTGGAGCGGTCTTTTTTCTATGACGGCCAGGTGGTATCGGTCGAAAATTACGCCCGGAAGTGGCTTAAAGAGCTGACCTGGGAGATCGAGAACTCGATCAACACCCGGCTCGGAGGTTTTTCAAGCTTTCACAACGTCTTTGTTTCCGGGGGCGGGGGCCTCAGCCTATCGGGTTACTTCAGTAACCCTCGGGTTCAATTGACGCCTAACAGCCAGTTCAGCAACTGTCACGGTTTTTATAAAGTGGCTTTTCGTCAGCTAAAAAACAAGCTGACCGCCGCCCAATAGAGGATCTCCGTGAAGTTTATCACACTGAGGTTTGAAGCTTCCAAACCCGACAAGGCTTTGGTCTCATGGCTGGCTCGCCAGTCAGATCCAGAATCGGCTATCAAGCTGGCCCTGGCGGCCTACCTGGATGAGCGCAAGAAAAAAGACGCTGAGATCCTGGATCTGCGCCACCAAGTCAAGGTCTTATGCAACGTTCTCGATCGGGTCACGGGGGCAGGCCGCCCGGCGGGGATGACGCTTGGGGTTCCCGAACCGATCCGTCCGATAGAACTTCCCGCCTCATTGACGGCTCGAACCCAGGCTGCTCCGGCCCAGGAGGAAGGGTTGCGGGATCAGATCGACCAAAAGATCGGCAAGCTCCTGGATTTCGGAGAGATCTAGCTCCGTTACTCGCGGTTCCCTTATCTCAGGGTTCCCTTATTTCAGGCTTTGTCCCTGGCACCGGCTAGCCCGGCTAGTGACAAGGCCGTTTCTGTTAATGACCAGGAGCTTGTTCAGTGGTGGCAGGAATACTTTGGGTAGGGGACCAAATAAATAAATTCAACGAGAAAGGAGTGAAGGGTTTGAAAATAACCCGGGGCCCGTCGACCCTTCTGTACCCGGCGCCGGTACTTCTGGTGTCGGCCGCCCTCCCGGGCAAGCCGCCCAATGCCCTGACCATTGCCTGGGCCGGCGTTCTTTGCTCTGATCCACCGACTGTGGGGGTAAGCATCAGGCCAAACCGGCATACTCACCACATCATCAGGGAATCAGGCGAGTTTGTCGTTAACGTTCCCTCAGCCGGTATTCTCCGCCAGGTGGATCGTTGCGGGGTGGTTTCGGGCCGAGATGTGGATAAGTTTGAGCTCACTGGCTTGACGCCTGTCCCTGGAACCACGGTCAGGGCGCCGCTGATTGCCGAGTGCCCGGTTAACCTTGAGTGCCGGGTGATCCAAGTAGTCTCGCTTGGCAGCCACGACCTGTTCATCGGTCAGGTGGTAGCCACCCACCTCTCTGAGGAAGTACTGGACGCTCACGGGAGAATTGACGCCGCCAAAGCCGATCCTCTGGCATATGTCGGCCCCAACTATTTCACTTTGGACTCCCAAGCCGGCTTTTACGGGTACTCTAATAAAGCGTAAGCAATGGATAGCACGGTTCCGGACGCCGCCCTCAGTGCTGGTGCCGGCCCTCGCCGCCGGCCTGGCAGACCCGGTTGCGACCGCTGACTTTAGCCTGGTACAGCCCTTTGTCAGCCTCGTTCAGCAGTTCATCAACCGACTTGGCGTGAGAAGGATACTCGGCTACCCCTAGGCTGATGGTGACCGGGATTTCCCGGCCGTCATTCAGGCGGAACTTCTGCCCGCCCACTTCGAGCCGGACGCGCTCGGCGAAGGTCATGGCACCGGCCATCGGGGTCTGGGGCAGGATGATCGCAAACTCTTCGCCCCCGTAGCGGGCGACGACATCGCTGTGCCTGGCCAGGCCTTTCAGGCGGCGGGAGACCTCTCTAAGGATCTGGTCCCCCCCTGGGTGGCCGTAGGTGTCGTTGATCTTCTTAAAATGGTCAATGTCCATGATCACCAGGCAGACCGGGAAAGAGTAGCGTTGCCCGCGCCGGACTTCAACCTCAAGCTGTTGGCTGAAGTAGCGCCGGTTATATAGCCCAGTCAAACCGTCGGTGACCGCTGCTCGTTGGGCCTCTTCAAAGACCTCAGCCTTCTCAATGGCGGCCGCGGCCAGGGTAGCGACTACCTGCAGCAATTGGAGATCTTCGTGACTGTAGCATCCTGGTTCGTGGCGAGCGACGTTAAGTACACCGACCGTGCGGCCCTTGTTAAGGATTGGGACCGCCAGCAGGGAACGGAGTTGGGCTTGGCGGTCGATCTCCGTCAGCGAGGACTCCGGATGGTTGAGGAGGTCTTCAATGACCGCCGGTGTCCCGCTCAAGTAAACCCGGCCTGCCACTCCGGTTCCAGGTTCCAGATAGGCGTCTTTCAACAAATCATCCCGGATCCCTGAAGAGGATCTAAAATATAGCTGGCCGCGCTCATTGGTCATCATCATGTAAGAGACTGGAGAATCAAGCGTCTCGCCGGCCAGCCCGACGATCAGGCGGATAACCTCGTCATAGTGGAGCAGCGAGCCGAGCGCCTTGCTGGCCTCGTAAAGCGAATTAACCTGGGTGAGCTTTCTTTCTAGCAGTTTGTTAGACTCGGCCAGCTTGACGCCGTTAGCCTCCAACTGTTCTTTCGCCTCGGCGAGCTGTTTGACCAAGAGCCCAGTCGAGAGCCCGACCAGCGGCATCATCGAGAGGCGCATCATGAGGTCGCCCCAATAAACTCCTTCAAACCGGCCGTAAAGGGCTAACAAATAAGCCGCCGCCCCGGCTAGACTGGCCAGCCCTCCGGTGACCAACGACGAGTAGTAGGCGGTATGGAGGGCAATCAGCAGGTAATAGGCGATAAAAAAACTGCTGGCAAACCCGCCGGTGGCTCGAATGATAGCCGAAATAAATATCAAGTCGAGCCAAAAGGAAGCCCGATAAAAACTTAGCGCCTTTGACGGGAATCGCACCAAGCCAAAGAATAGCAGTAGACTGTAAGCGACAAAACCCAAATAAAAACTGAACAGGCTTCCCGTATCGATACGGCCGGGGGCCTGCCCTTCCGGGTAATAGCTCACCCAGATAACCCCGCCAAGGACGGTTATAATTCTAAGTCCTAAAAACACCCAATCCACTGAAACCACCTGCATCCTCCAAACAAAAACTTCCTTTCGAGCCAAATTCGTAAGAATATGTCGAATTCCTGCTTTTCCCATGGCCAAAATTTATCAAAAATTTATTTTGCATAAATATACAACCGGGTGTATTATTAATTGTATTAAGCTTAATTGTATTAAGCGGGGCGGGGAGCGCCCCTTTGACTTGGAGTGAGCCAAAGGAAATGGTCAAGGTCAAGGTCGGTATCATCGGGGTCACTGGATACGCCGGGCAGGAGCTTTACCGGATCCTCTGCCGGCACCCGGGCGTTCAAATCACCGCCGTCACCTCTGAGTCGTACCAGGGTAGGACGCTCGGGGAGGTTTATCCTAGCCTCGGCCGCCACGCCCCGATGGTCTGCGGTGATCTGGACGCGGCGGCGGTGGCCGATGCCTGCGACGTGGTTTTCGCCGCTTTGCCCCACGGTATGGCCCTGGAAATCGCCCCGGTGGTTTTGGGGCGGGGAAAAAAGCTGATCGACTTTGGTGCCGACTTCCGCCTGCGGGACCCGGGGGTCTACGAGGAATGGTACAAGCATGCCCATTCGGCGCAGGATTTGCTCCGGGAGGCCGTTTATGGCCTGCCCGAGGTTTACCGCGAGAGCATAAGAGGGGCCCGGCTGGTGGCCAATCCGGGCTGCTACCCTACGGCCTCAATTCTGGGCGCTCTTCCCCTTCTGAAGAATCGCCTGGTCCGAACCGGTTCCTTAATCATAGACGCCAAGTCGGGCGTCTCGGGGGCCGGTCGTGGGGTCTCGCTCGGGGTCCATTTCAGCGAGGTCAATGAAAACTTCAAGGCCTATAATATCGGCGGGGTTCACCGCCACACCCCCGAAATTGAGCAGGAGTTGTCGCTGGCGGCCGGAGCCCCGTTCAGAGTTTCGTTCACCCCCCACCTGGTCCCGATGATCCGGGGGATCCTGGCCACCGTCTACGGGGACCTGAAGGCACCACTGGCGCTGGATGAGGCCGTGGGGATGTACCGCGAGTTCTACCGCAACGAGCCCTTCGTAGAGATCTGCCCGCCGGGCGTCTTGCCGGAGACCAAGCAGGTCGCGGCCAGCAACTACTGCCGGATCGGCCTTTCGGTCGACTGCCGGACTAACCGGGTACTGGTTGTGTCGGTAATCGACAACCTTGGTAAGGGAGCCGCCGGCCAGGCCATCCAAAATTTGAACCTGATCGCCGGGTTGCCAGAAACGGCCGCGCTTGACCATCCGGCGGTATACCCGTAGATCTGGAGGAAATCAGCCGTGTCTGATCTAAGGGATTTCAATTTCGTCCCCGGAGGGGTTACCGCTTCCCTAGGCTTCTTGGCCTCGGGGGTGGCCGTAGGAGTTCGCAAGCCTAATAAGAAAGACGTTGCCATCATTTTTTCGGCCGAACCCTCGCGGGCGGCGGCTGTATTCACCACCAACCGGGTCAAGGCCGCTCCCATTTTGGTCAGCCAGGAGCATGTCGCCGCCGGGGACGCCCGCGCGGTGGTGGTCAACAGCGGCTGCGCCAACGCCTGCACCGGGCGGCGAGGGCTGGAGGACGCCCGCCGGATGGCCGAACTCACCGCCGGGGCGCTCAGCGCTAGGGGTGCAAGAATAACCTCGCACCAGGTGATGGTGGCCTCGACTGGTGTGATCGGCCAGCATCTTCCGATGGACCGCATTGAGCGGGGAATCAGTATGGCGGTGGCTGAGCTCGATGTCAGCGGGGGAGAGGCCGCAGCCGAGGCTATCCTGACGACCGACCTGGTCAAAAAGGAAGTAGCGGTCTCCTTCAACCTCGGGGGCCGGAGGGCGACCATCGGCGGCATGGCCAAGGGCTCAGGGATGATTCACCCCAACATGGCCACCATGCTCGGGTTTCTGACCACCGACGCCTCGGTGGATCAGCGGGCACTGCACAAGGCCCTGAGGACTTCAGTCGAGCGCAGTTACAACATGATCTCGGTCGATGGGGACACCAGCACCAACGACATGGTCGTGATTCTGGCCAACGGAGCCTCAGGCACCTCCCAATTGATCGAGGGAAGCCCAGAATTCAAGCTCTTCTGCCGGGCCCTGGATCTGGTCAATATCCATCTCGCCAGGGCCATCGCGGCCGACGGGGAGGGGGCGACCAAATTGATCGAGGTCAATGTCACCGGAGCTCCGACCACGGTCGACGCCAAGAAGGCGGCCATGGCCGTAGTCAAATCCCCCCTGGTCAAGACGGCCGTTTTCGGTGCCGACGCCAACTGGGGCCGGATCTTTTGCGCCGTGGGCTATTCCGGCGCCGAGTTCGACGTAACCCGAGTGGCCATCAGGTTGGGTGAGATTCCGGTGCTCCAGGACGGCTCACCGCTGGCCTTTGACGAGGAGCTGGCCCGGGGCTACCTCGAGGGCAAGGAGATCAAGGTCAACATCGACCTGGGCTCGGGGGGCCGGTCGGCCACGGCCTGGGGTTGTGATTTCTCATACGACTATGTCAAAATTAATGGGTCGTACCGCACCTGACGCCGGGGCGAGGTGCGTCATCGGCCCAGGCACGGAGGCTTTTCATGCGGGGGATTATTGAAAAGGCTGGGATCCTGGCCGAGGCCCTGCCTTATATCAAGAACTTTTACGGCAAGACGGTCGTGGTCAAGTACGGCGGGAGCGCCATCTCCGGCGACCTGAACGAAGACACCATCCTTCTCGACCTCATTCTGATGCGGCTGGTCGGGATGAACCCGGTCGTCGTCCACGGCGGCGGTCCGGAGATCACTGCCATGCTCAGGAAGCTCGGCAAGCAGTCGCAGTTCATCGGCGGGCGGCGGGTGACCGACGCCGAGACGGTCGAGGTGGCCGAGATGGTCCTGGGCGGCAAGATCAACCGGGCGATTGTGGCCGCTATCAACCGCAACGGTGGGCGGGCGGTCGGGCTGACCGGCAAGGACGGCGGGCTGATCCGGGCGGCCAAGCGCCTTCAGGCGGCGCCGGAGGGCCCGGTCGACCTGGGTTTCGTCGGCGATGTCGAGGAGATCAATCCGAGCTTGATTCAGACGCTGGTTGAGGCCGGCTACATTCCGGTGGTGGCCCCGATCGGCTTCGGCCCGGAGGGTGAAACCTTCAACATCAACGCCGACTCGGTTGCCGGTGCCCTGGCCGGGGCGCTCCGGGCCCACAAGCTGGTCCTGCTGACCGACGTTGAGGGCATCTACCGCGACTTCAAGGACAAGTCGAGCCTGATTTCGACCCTTCCGGTTGGCCAGGTCGACGAACTGATAAAGGCGGGCGTTATAGACGGGGGAATGATCCCAAAGGTCGAGGCTTGCGTCCAGGCGATCCGGGGCGGAACGGCCCAGGCGCACATCCTTGACGGCAGGCTTCCTCACGCACTACTGCTCGAATTCTTTACCCGGGAAGGGGTCGGAACCATGGTGGTAGCATCATGAACAACGCTGAGATCCTGGCCCTCGACAAGGCCAACGTTTTGGGGACCTACGCCCGGCAGCCGGTCGCCCTGGTCCGGGGCAAGGGCGTCCGGGTCTGGGACGCTGATGGCAAGGAGTATATCGACTTTGTTCAGGCCATTGCCTCGAATGTCTTGGGCCACTGCCACCCCAAGGTGGTGGCCGCCATCCGGGAGCAGGCCGGGAACCTGATCCACTGCAGCAACCTCTACGGCATCGGGCCCCAGGCCGAGCTGGCCGCCTTGCTCGTGGCCAATTCGTTTGCTGATAAGGCCTTTTTCTGCAACTCCGGGGCCGAGGCCAACGAAGCGGCTATCAAACTTGCCCGCAAGTGGGCCAAGGCCAACCGGGGCTCCGGGGCCTACGAAATTATTACCACCCTCAAGTCGTTCCATGGCCGGACCCTGGCCGCCCTGGCCGCCACCGGCCAAACCAAGTACCACGAGGGCTTTGAACCGATGCCCCCGGGTTTCGTTCACGTGCCGTTCAATGACCTCGGGGCGGTCGAGGCCGTTTTGAGCGATCGGACGGCGGCGGTGATGGTCGAGCCGGTCCAGGGCGAGGGCGGGGTAAACCCGGCCCTTCCGGAGTATCTCAAGGGCTTAAGGGAACTCTGCGACCGGGATGGAATCCTCCTGATAATGGACGAGGTTCAGACCGGCATGGGCCGGACCGGGTGCCTCTGGGCGCACGAGGGCTACGGCATCCGGCCGGACATTATGACCCTGGCCAAGGGGTTGGGCGGGGGCTTTCCGATCGGGGCGCTGCTGACCACCGACCAGGTCGCCTCGGCCTTCGCCCCGGGCAACCACGGGACAACTTTTGGCGGCACCCCCTTGGCGAGCGCGGCCGCTTTTGCTACCTTAAAAACGGTTTTGGATCAGGGCCTTCCGGTCCGGGCCGGGTCGATGGGCGAGTACCTGCGCCGGCGGCTGTCCGGTCTCCAGGAAAAGTACGGCTTCGTCAAAGAAGTGCGGGGCCTGGGTCTGATGGTTGGAATGGAGCTGGCCTTCCCTGGCAAGGAGGTCGTCGACCGCTGCCGGGAGGCAGGTTTGATTATCAACTGCACCGAAACTAGTGTCTTGCGCTTCCTGCCGCCCCTTAACGTCAAGATCCAGGAGATCGATCAGGCGATTGAGATCCTCGACGGCGCTTTGAGTTCGGATCGAACCGAATAACCGGGCCAGGTAGCGCGAGAAAAATTGTCCCCCCCGGAAGGAGAAATTGTTTCATGCCCAAGAAAGTGGTCCTGGCTTACTCCGGAGGTCTCGATACCTCGATCATCATCCCCTGGCTCCGTGAGAACTACGGTTGCGAGGTCATTGCCATGTGCGCCGACCTTGGTCAGGGCGATGAGGTCGACCCGGTCAGGGAAAAAGCCATTAAGAGCGGGGCCTCGAAGGTCTATATCGAGGATGTCCGCGAGGAGTTTATCACTGACTTCATCTACCCGACCCTGAAGGCCGGGGCCATTTATGAGGGTAAGTACCTCCTCGGTACGTCTTTTGCCAGGCCCCTGATCGCCAAGAAGATGGTCGAGGTGGCCCTCCAGGAGGGCGCCGATGCCGTGGCCCACGGCGCGACCGGCAAGGGCAACGACCAGGTCCGTTTTGAGCTGACCGTTAAGGCCCTGGCCCCTCACCTCGAGATCATCGCCCCCTGGCGCGAGTGGGACATCAAATCGCGCGAGGACGCCATCGACTACGCCGAGGCCCGGGGAATCCCGGTCCCGGTGGCAAAATCCCGCCCATACAGCATGGACCGCAACATCTGGCACCTCTCCCACGAGGGCGCTGAGCTCGAAGACCCGGCTAACGAGCCGGAGGAGGGCGTGCTGCTCCTGACCGTTTCCCCGGAAAAGGCCCCGGACAAGCCGGCCTACGTCGAGCTTGAGTTCGAGCAGGGCATCCCGATCGCCCTGAACGGTGAGCGCCTCGACCCGATCCAGCTTCTCTCCGCCCTTAACGTCATCGGCGGGGAGAACGGCATCGGTGTGGTCGACCTGGTCGAAAACCGGCTGGTCGGCATGAAGTCCCGCGGTGTTTACGAGACCCCCGGCGGGGCGATTCTCTATCAGGCCCACCGTGAGATCGAGCTTTTGACCCTCGACCGGGCCACCCTGCACTACAAGGATCTGATCGCTCAGCGCTACGCCGAGCTGGTCTACGACGGGGTCTGGTACCACCCGCTGCGCGAGGCCCTTGATGCCTTCGTTGACGTCACCCAGCAGACGGTCACCGGCAAGGCCCGTCTCAAGCTTTACAAGGGGAACATCTCCCCGGCCGGGGTCACCTCGCCGTATTCGCTCTATAATCTTCAGATCTCCAGCTTCGGCGATTCCAAGGGCCTCTACAAGCACAAGGACGCCGAGGGCTTCATCAACCTCTTCGGCCTCCCGCTTAAGGTTCGGGCCCTGATGGCCGAGCGGGCCGGGCTAACTGGCCAGGTCCTGACAGGTGAGGTCCTGACAGGCGAGGTCCTGACAGGCGAGGTCCTGACAGGTGAGGTCCTGACAGGCGAGGTCCTGACAGGTGAGGTCCTGACGGGCGCGGTCAAAAAGGCGGCGCTGAAGAAGGCGGAGTAGGGGGAAAGCCATGTCATCCAAGGCCTGGGGCGGTCGCTTCACTAAGCCTCCCGACAAGATGGTGGAGGGGTTCACCTCCTCTTTGTCCTTCGACCGCCGCCTCTACCGTCAGGATATCCAGGGCAGTGTCGCTCACGCCCGGATGCTCGGGCGACAGGGGATCATCACTGAAGCCGAGGCTCAAACCCTGGTCGAGGGATTGGAGAAAGTTCTGGCCGAGATCGAGGCCGGGACTTTTCCTTTCCGCATCGAGCATGAGGATATCCATCTCAACATCGAAAAGAGACTGACCGAGTTGGTCGGTCCGACTGGCGGCAAGCTGCACACCGCTCGCAGCCGCAACGACCAGGTCTCGACAGACATGCATCTGTATTTCAAGGAGCAGATTGACGAAGTGGTGGTGCTGGTCCGGGGACTGCAGGGGGCGATCCTGGCTCAGGCCGAGGAGCACTTAGGTTCGGACGCCGGCGGAAGTTTCGGTCCGACGATCATGCCTGGTTACACCCACCTGCAGCGGGCCCAGCCGATCCTGCTCTCGCACCACCTGATGGCCTATTTCTTCATGTTCGAGCGCGACGCCGGGCGGCTGCTTGACTGCCGGAAGCGGACCGACCTCTCGCCCTTGGGGGCCGGGGCCCTGGCCGGAACGACCTTCCCGATCGACCGGGCCTTCACCGCCGGGGAACTGGGGTTTTCCGCCCCCTACCCCAACAGCATCGACGCGGTCAGCGACCGCGACTACCTTATCGAGTTTCTCTCGGCCGCGTCATTGATCATGATGCATTTGTCACGGCTTTGCGAGGAATTGGTAATGTGGTCGGGGACCGAATTCGCCTTCGTCGAGATGGACGACGCCTTTGCCACCGGTTCGTCGATCATGCCTCAAAAGAAGAACCCCGACGTGGCCGAGCTGGTCCGCGGCAAGACCGGGCGGGTCTACGGCAGCCTGATCGGCCTGCTGACCGTGCTCAAGGGGCTTCCCCTGGCCTATCATACCGACCTTCAAGAGGACAAGGAGCGGACCTTCGACGCCCTGGATACTCTGAAGCGCTGCCTCGAGGTCACGGCCGGGATGGTCGCCACGATGCGCTTCCGGCGCGAGCGATTGACGCAGGCCGTGCGCCAGGATTTCTCCAACGCCACCGATTTGGCCGATTACCTGGCCAAAAAGGGCCTGCCCTTCCGGGAGGCCCACGAGGTGGCCGGCAAGGTCGTCCTCCACTGCATCAACACCGGCCGCTACCTGGCCGATCTGCCCCTGCCGGAGCTGCGCGAGTTTTCGCCCCTGATCGGGGACGATATCTTCGAGGCCATCTCCCCGGAGCGCTGTGTTGCCGACCGGCGCTCGCTTGGGGGCACGTCGCCTGAGCGGGTGGCCGAACAGATCGCCCTGGCCAAGAAGCTGCTGGGAGCCTGATCCTGGAGCCTAAGATGAGGAGTTAACCATGGATCCGACGGTTGAAGTCAGGCGGGTTGAAATTAGGCGGGTCGGATACCTCGGACCCGGGGGGACCTTCACTCAGGAGGCCCTCGGGCATTGCGACCTGGTTCAGGGTTGGGAGGCTTGGGCCTATCCCACCATCTCTCAGGTCTACGAAGCCGTCCTGGCGGGCGAGTGCGGGGCCGGCCTGGTTCCGATTGAGAATTCCCTTGAGGGTGCGGTTACGGCTACCCTAGATCTCTTGATCCACCGCGGCGGGCTTCAGATCTGCCGCGAGGTCGTTCTTCCGGTCAGGCATACTCTTCTGGTGCGGGAGAGTGTCGAGTTTTCGGGGGTGCGAGGCATCCTTTCCCATCCCCAGGCCCTGGCCCAGTGCGCCGATTACCTCAGGCGGACCTTCCCGGGCATCCCCCAGGAGGCGGCCAACAGCACGGCCGACGCCGCCCGCCGGGTGGCCGAGACCGGGGGGCCGGGCCAGCCGCTCGAGGGATGGGCCGCCATCGGTACGGCCACCGCCGGGGAGATCTACGGGCTTAAGGCCCTCTCCCGTGACATTCAGGACAGCGACGAGAACTACACCCGCTTTTTCCTCTTGGCGGAGCGGGACGCTCCCCCAACCGGACGCGACAAGACCTCGCTGGCCTTCACTCTCGACCGCGACCGCCCGGGCGGTCTTTACGAAGTGTTAGGCGAGTTCGCCAACCGCAAGATCAACCTGTCCAAGATTGAATCCCGGCCGGCTAAGAAAGCCCTTGGGCATTACATCTTCCTGATTGAGTTCGAGGGGCACCGGTCCGATCAGCACTGCCGGGAGGCCTTGGACGGGGTTGAGGCCCGCAGCCATTTTTACCGCTTTTTTGGGTCGTACCCGTCCTGGACCGGGCGAGCCGGTACGCCGTGAGGGCCTCGGTCTGGGTTTACCGGCTTTATGACGTGGCCCAGGAGATCGATCTGGCCCGTTCCGAGGAGATCCTGGCCGCCCGGAACCCGGTCTCCCGCCTGCAGCTCAGGCGAGTTCCGTTCAAGGCGATGCAGTTTAAAAACCGGCCTGTGACGGTCGAGTTGCCGGGATGCCCGGTAGACCTGGGCGGGACTGAGTTCCCGGCCCTGGTGACCGCCCGCCTCTACGAATGGGGCGTGGTTTCGGTTGGCTTCAGGCTGTCATTGCCGGGCAATTATCCCTTTGGCCACCTGTCGCGGGCGGCACAGTCTTTGGCTGACAACCCAGCCTTAGAGAGGCTGGCCCGAACCTACCTGGACGACGTGCTTGAGGCCATCCGGCCGGACCTGATCACAGCCGGGCAACGGCTGCCGGTCGCCGAAGACTTCACCGTTTTCTACTTTGAGGAGTGGGACAAGTCGTGGGATCCGGTCCCGCTTTTGCTTGGGGAGCCGGGCCCGGTCAGCCCGCAGCAGCGAGCGGAAACCCTCCGGCACAGCCACTCCTACGGCGACGACCTGGCCATTCTGACCTGGGATTCGGCAATGGTTTATGACCCAACCGGAAGCCCTGACATTCCTGATCTGCTGGAGTTCGCCAACGCCCAGTTGCTCGAGCTTCGGTATTACGACGCCTTCTTGGATGGCGGGCTCGATCGGATGTACGACGCCATCGAGAATGCCTCCAGGGCCAGCGGCTTCTTTCGTCTCGGTCGCTACCGCCGGATCCTGAAGGAACTGATCGAGATCTCGGTCGATATTACCAAAATCACCGAGAGAATTCAGGTCGCCCTGAAAGTCACCGACGACGTCTTTTACGCCCGGGTTTACGCCTCCGCCCAGCAGGTCCTGCGAACCCGCGACTGGCTTGACAGCATCCGGCGCAAGCACGCGGTAATCGAGCGAAGCTACGCCATGCTGAGCGACGAGGTCACGACCCACCGGTCATACCTGCTGGAGCTGGCCATCGTCGGGCTATTTGTCTTTGAGATTGTCATGGGGTTTGTGGGGAAGCCGTGACTTTGAAGGTGACTTTGAAACACAGGCGCGGCATCTGCCTCTGTCCGGTTTTGCATGCTGCGGCCCTCAATAGCATGAAAATATGGACGGAGTGATGCCATGTTGGGCTTAAACTAGTTGTTTTGGCCCAAGATTAAACCCAAAACCGGGAATTTGACTCTTCTCCGTCCGATTTTGCATGTTCCGGCAGTCCTCTATCGTGCAAAAGCGGACAGAGAGAGACAAATTGAGTGGGGACTGCTGAGTGTAGCGCGCAATCTGGGCAAGATGGCCGCTGTCTGGTCACCCCCCATCGATTTCACCTCACCGATCGGGCCACATTCATTAACTCCTCAAGCGGCTCTGTCACGTCCGCCGAGATGGCGTAGTTAACACCCTGGTCGTGCCAATATACCCGGTGAAGATTAATCCCGCTCAGCAGATAGGTCAGAGCTGTCACCTCCAGGCCACCGATGTTCACCTGGCGCGTCCCAAAGGTCTTATGCCAGGGTTCGGTGTCCATAACCTCGCCATGCCGGTCACCAGGGGGAAAGGGCGCGGCCCGATCCCCCCGCCAGGCCTGAAAGCTGATGCCTCGCTTGATTTCTCCCTTTTTCCCGCGTTGGATATAGAAAACCTCGATGACCCCAAACTGGGAACCGGCCTCCTGCGCGTCGCCGACAACGCGGGATTCGAACAACGAAATTCCCTCTGGCAAGTAGGTGGGGAGTTTAACCGGAAAACCCGCGACCGATGACACTTCCTGGATTGAAACGGTCTTGCGTGGCCGAGATGGGACCACCTCGCCCGGATTCACTGGCCTTGCAGGAACGACGAACGAGGCAAATTGGTTTGCGAACCCGGCCAGGAGAAGGGCCACGGCGAGCCCCGCCGCCAACCTGACGAATTTCCTGGCCCATGGGGCGTTCCACTTGGGACTAGGTGGACGTAAAGCTTCGCGCTTGACTTTGCTCAGCAGGTCGCCCGGGAGGGCGGCCCGGGTGGCCTCCAGCCTCAGCGCGGCTCCAATTGTTTGTTCATCCAACATGGAATACTCACCCTTTCGAAATAATCACCCTTTCGACTCCGGGCAACAGTCTGTCGATCTACCGGGCAGAACCGGCCGGGGTTGTCGATTTCCGGTCAACTGCTCGTGAAGGAGCCTCCGGGCGGCGTGAAGTCGAGATTTGACCGTTCCTTGAGGAACGCCCAGTATCTGGGCGACCTCCGCTTCGGAGAGCCCCGTGAAGTACCTTAGGATGAGCGGTTCCCTATGCGCCTCTCTCAGGCTGCCAATGGCAACCCGAATTTGATTTACTTCTTCGGCGTTCAGGGCCAAGTCCTCCGGCACCGGTGCGGTCAGGTCCGGACAGTCGTCCGGTTCTCTATCGAAGAGCCTGAATCGGGAACCCTGGCGCCTGACTCTCCTGGCGGAATTGACCACTATCTGGAAGAACCAGGCCCGGAAACAGGAGGGATCGCGTAGGGTTGAGACCTTGCGGATGACCTGAATGAACGCCTCCTGAACCGCGTCCTCGGCAAAGTCCTGGCTCCTGGTGATCAGATAGGCGGTTCGGATGGCTGAACTGGCGTAGGCATCGAAGATCTCATCTAGGGCTGACAGATCCCCTCGCTGGAGCCGCAGAACCGCGTTGCTTACATCCAATTCGCCAACTCCTTCAGAATCCTAATTTGAGGGCCCTCACTAGTATGAGTCACGAGATATGGTGCTGGTTCGCGAGTTTTGGCTTTGCCTACCCTGAAAATACTACCCTGAAAATACTTCGGGCCGCCATTATTAATCCTCCGTGGCGTCGGCCCAGCCGATATGGGGGGCTAGTCGAATAAGGCCGGCCGAAGTATGGTCGGCCGAAGGACAGCTTGAACTCATCCTGCGACCCTGGATACGCCTTGGGGCAGGGCGATCGTCTGATGGGCGATTCGTTAACTTTTATCTCCTCAATGGCGCTATGTTGGATTTTGTCAGGGCTGACGATTTCCCAGACCCTGAGGGTGATCAGGGAGCTTTGACCCTTCAGGGCCACCGAAGCGGACAGTGCGCTCAGCGGCCGATCCGCTCTACTATGCCGTCCTCAGTTCACACGACTTCTACTCAACATGGCTCGATTCCCTCAACCGGGCGTAGAGCGTTCCTCGGGATATTCCAAGCAGCTTAGCGGCCCGGCTTTTGTTGCCGCCGCATTTCCGCAAGGCGTCCAGGATGATCGCCCGGCTGGCCTCCCTGACGGCCGCGTCGAGGGACGGAGAGGTGTCGAGGGATGGAGAGGCATTGAGGGACGGAGAGTTTGATGAATTCAGCGGCGAGGCTGCCTTCACCGCCCCAACCGCGTTTCCGGGCGCAGCCGGTTGGACAGCGGCTATCCTGCCCGGCGGCCGGCCCTCCTTGGTCTGCCCGATCATCGTCTCTGGCAGGTGCTCGACCCGGATTTCTCCACCGGGAGCCAGGACGACCAGACGCTCAATGAGGTTGCGCAGCTCCCGGACGTTTCCGGGCCAGGAATGGGCCAGCAGGCTCTCCATGACCCCGGGACCGATGGCCCGCACCGGGCGATTATGGCGGATAGAATACTCGCGAAAGAATAATTCGGCCATTTCGGCGATATCTTCGGGGCGTCGCCGCAAGGGCGGGATTTCGAGGCTGATGACGTTCAGGCGCCAGTAAAGGTCGGCGCGGAAGGTGCCGGCCTCGATTTGTTTTTCCAGGGGGCGATTGGTGGCGGCGATGAGGCGAAAATCGACCGTAACCGGACGCCGACCGCCGATTCGATAGAAACGGCCCTCTTCCAACACTCTCAGCATCTTGACCTGAAGTTCAAGGGGCAGGTCCCCGACCTCGTCAAGAAACAGCGTTCCGCCGTGGGCCAGCTCTATCTTTCCCTGATGCCCCTTGGGATCGGCCCCGGTAAAGGCGCCGCCTTCGTAGCCAAACAGCTCGCTCTCAAACAGGGTGGGAGGAATGGCCCCGCAATTCAAGGCGATGAACGGACCCTTTGGGTGCTGACCGGCCAGGTGAATGGCCTGGGCGAATACCTCCTTGCCCACCCCGCTCTCCCCGCGGATCAGGACGGTGGCAGCGGTCGGAGCGGCGGCCCGGGCGACCTCAACGGCCTGCCGGAGCTCTAGGCTGCGGCCTCGGATCCGGTCGAACGGGTCGCCCGGCCGGCTGGCGGCGGCGCGGGTGGCGTCGTGGCGAGCCGAGACCAGGTCGCGGTTCAGTTCGACCAGCCGGGTCATGTCGCGTTCCACGGACAAGGCGCCGAGCGCCTGGTTGGCCGAGATTACCGGCACGGCTGTAACCAATACGTGCTTGTCCGGCCGTGGCTGGTGGTAGACGTTTTCGACCGGTGTCCTAGTCTGCAAGACCCTGGTGACCATGAGGGAGGCAGGAGCAAAGAAGTCAGAGATTGGGCGCCCGGCGATCGAGGCGCGTTCGATCCCATACATCTTTTCGGCCGCCCGGTTCCAGTAAGTCACCCGGCCCTCCTGGTCGACTATCGTTACGGCGTCGTCAAGGCTCTCCAGAACTGCCTCAAAATGGGTTCGCAGGCGATCGAGCTCACCCTCCGGCTCACCTTTCTTGGGGATACTCACCGGGCTCCCTCCTCGCGGACATGTATACTAATGTGAACAATTATACACTATTTTGTTCATCCGATTAAACAATTGGGCGTGGCGATTGAACAGTTCAATCACTGGGCTGGGCGGCTGGATAGGCTTATCGGGGCCGTCAATTCGAGATCTGGCCTTTTTCCTAGAGATTTTTCTTTTGGTATGAATCTTGCACGTAACGTTTACTCAAAGAGGCTATTCTTTGGCCAAAAAAAGCTATTCTTCAGCAAGGCTATTCTGCCGGCTAGGATCGAGCCAATCTGAAAGGCGGTACCGACGATCAGCAGCTTAATGCGCCGTGCCATTATTAACATTGCCGGCCACCCGTTCGTCTCTTCCTGGGCGAGCCGCCACGGCCTCAGTCTGGGCGCTGGGCGTTTCGTGGCCGGTCAGACCCTGGATCAGGCGGTTGAAGTCAGCCGGCGCATCAACCAGGACGGGCGCCTGGTAACCCTCGACCTCCTGGGTGAGGGCATCAGAGAAGAGCCCCAGGC
>JBGFRN010000230.1:0-4020 GCA_041695105.1 Bacillota bacterium
CCCGGCTGTCCCAACTCACCCAGAGCAACGAGGAACGGCTCGAGAAGATGAGGGAGACGGTCGAGCAGAGGCTCAAGACCCTTCAGGACGACAACAGCCAGAAGCTTGAGCAGATGCGGGCCACGGTCGACGAGAAACTCCACGCCACCCTTGAGCAGCGCCTGGGAGAGTCGTTCAAGCTGGTCAGTGAGCGGCTGGAGCTGGTCCACAAGGGCCTGGGCGAAATGCAGAGTCTGGCCTCGGGCGTGGGCGACCTCAAAAAGGTCCTGACCAACATCAAGACCCGGGGCACCTGGGGCGAGATCCAGCTCGGCAACCTGTTGGAGCAGATCCTGACCCCAGAACAGTATGCCGCTAATGTGGCAACCAAGAAAGGGAGCGGGGAGAGGGTCGAGTACGCCATCAAGCTCCCCGGGCGTGGGGACGGCTTGGAGGGGGGTGGCGGCGCCGGGCCGATCTGGCTGCCGGTTGACGCCAAGTTCCCGCAGGAGGACTACCTGAGGCTAGTCGACGCCTACGAGGCGGCCAACCCCGACCTGGTGGCCGAGGCTGCCAAGATGCTCGTTCTGCGCGTCAAGACCGAGGCCAAGGACATCCGCGACAAGTACATCGACCCGCCGAACACGACCGATTTCGCGATCATGTTCCTGCCGACCGAAAGCCTTTACGCTGAGGTTCTGCGGGTGCCCGGCCTGTGCGAGAGCCTGCAGGGCGATTTTCGAGTCACCGTGGCCGGCCCGACTACCCTGGCCGCCCTGCTTAATAGCCTACAGCTCGGGTTCCGGACCCTGGCGATCGAGAAGCGTTCTAGCGAGGTCTGGGCCCTATTGGGGGCCGTCAAGACCGAGTTCGGCAAGTTCACCGGCATCCTCGAAAAGACACAGAAAAAGCTCCAGGAAGCCAGCAACACGATCGATGACGCGGCTAAGAAGTCGCGCACCATCGAGAGGAAACTGAGGGACGTCCAGGAGCTGCCGTCTTCCGAGGTTCCGGCTGGGCTGATCGGGGATTATGAGGAGGAGGCCGGGTAGTGGCGCGGAGAGCGAGGTATTAGCGTCAGGGGGCGACCTAGGTCTAGGGGTTATTGCTGTGCCTGCGCCTGTGTCTTGTGCCTGTGCTTGTGCCTGCGCCTGCGCCGGGCAGGCCCTGAATAAGACGTGGCAGACTAGTAAGCAACCCTTATCCCCCACGTTGGCTCTGTCCATTTTTTCAAGATGGAGGGCTGCTGGGCCTTGCAAAAATGGACGGAGGCAGGGTATTAAGCTTGATTTTGGGTTGATTTGGGTTGATTCGGCCCAATAACACCTTGATTATGTAACACTGGAGGGGGCTGTGGCGCGGCTCCGTCCATTTTTTCATGAAATGGATGGTCGGAGATTGCAAAAGTGGACGGAGCGCAACGGGAGGCGGCTGCGACGGTCAAGGCACCCCGGTCACATGGCACTCAGGCCTGGATGTTTAGGCTGGGTGGGCGGTGAGGGCATTTCGGGTTTCCCCGGCTTTCTGAATCGTATTCAGGAAGTCCCGGACTTCGCGGACAAAAGCTCGAAGATCCCCCAGGTCAGCCTGAAGGATCTCGTACAGCTCCTGATCGCTGACGACGGGATAAAGATGCACCATTCGATTTCGGTATCCGGCCATCTTGACCAGGGTGTCGCTGAGGTCTTGGCTGACGATTTGTTTTAGGCTGAGGCCCCGAGCGATCGACTCGTATTCCATGGCCAGGTCGACGCCTCCGGATTTGGCCAGCAGATGACGGCCAATATCAAAAACGGCTTCCAGTGACCGGCGGAAGTAGCTTTCCGCGGCCGCGACTTTGTGCTGGTAGGGCGAGCCGCTCCTGGACCGCCAGTTTATTGACCATCTAGCTCACACCTCCGCAAGGAGTTCTTCATAATACTTCTCCAGGAAGGGGCGGAAATCGGCCGCCCGGCGCAGGATCATCTCTTCGTACGAGTCTCGAGTCGCCTCGTCCGCTGAATAGACGCAAGTTCCCTTAAGGGCCTCAGCCTGGAAGACCGAGTGGTTTTCCTGGAGAAAAACCAAGTCAAGCTGATGAGGAAGGAACAGGCCAGCCAAGTCGGCGAGGACCCGAGAATATTGCTCGTGGTGCGGTTCGGATGGATCGAAGGGCGAACTGAAGACGACCCCGAGGTCGATGTCGGTGAGGGGGTCGTCGAGATTCACAGCTTGGCCGCGCAGAAGCTCAAGTCCGGCCTCTTCTTGGGAACCAAAGAGGTAGACCAAGGCAATGCCATGTTCACGGCTTAGGCGCGCCAATTGTTGCAGCTTATCCATCGGTACACCTCGGGGATTCCAGCTTCTGAAGCCAATCATCTACTCGTATCGCGAACGTTTCCAGGTCGACCAGCCGACTGGTGAGGACCGCAAAGACGTTGGCGGATTCGTTCATCCAATACTCGTAGAGCAGCAGGTTTCGCAATTGGGCCGCTCCCTGCAAAGCATCGCCCAAGTCGGGGGTTATCAGGCCAGCCTCCTCCAGGGCGCGGAAAACGTCCCGGTTGTCTTCGGGTTCGCGAAGCCTTTCGGTGGCGATGATATGGTTGCCAAGGTCGATGCAAGCTTCAATCGCCAGGTGAAGCGTCCGCTCCACGTAGCGCCGGAGCACCTTGTTCTCACTGAAATCCGTCCAGCTAATCCCGCAGATTTCCTTTAAGTCGGCCAAGTACTCGGCGAGCAGCTTCAAGCGTCCTCGAACCACTTGGATCTCCACCATGGACTTTTCCCCCTCTTAAACGTGCCATAGCGGCCCTTTCAAAAATCCGATGATCGATTTGGTAGTCAAAATACCGGCGGCGGGACGCCATCTCAAAACGAACCCTCCTGGACTCGTTGCGGTCGATCAGGATGGCACGCGCTTTCAGCACCTGGTGCTGGACGGGGGGCGAGGCCAGTTCCAGGTCGACCACATCAACGGAACAGCCCAGTTGCCTTTCGAGTTCGGCGGCGAACCGCAGCCGGCTCTCCAACCGTTCCGCTGGGCAAAGTTCCGCCGGAAAAAGAACGGCGATATCGACATCGCTGTCGCGCCGAGGACGACCGGTGGCACGGGAGCCAAAGAGGTAGACGGCGTCTACGCCATCGACACGCTCGAAATATGCCTGCAGCAGTTCTTTCATGGATCAGACCCCGCTTTGTTCTGGTTGATGGTTTTCTGGGATTACCTAAGTTTAACAGGGATTGACCCTCTCCGCCAGGAACATGCCACGGCCCCTGTGAGGGCCACGACCCGGGCTGATCCTATAGGCTGCGGATCAAACTCGCAAAAAGCTTCGGAGCTTTAACGGTTCATCCGCGTAGAGGAAAACGGCCAGCACGAAAGGATACTCCTGGCGGCGTGCGACCTTGGCGAAAAAAACCGGATCTTCGAGGTAAGCGGCGGCGGAGTCAACGGCGGCCTTCAGCAAATCGGCCACCGCTGAATCCTTAGTTACACCCTGGCCGAAGACTCCCAGCTCGGGAACCGCAACCGACCAAAGGCCTTGCTCTTCATCATGTTCCCAAGCAGGATGGCATTCGAGGCATTCCAACAAGGTCTCAACCGCGCTCTCACCAAGAACCACTGCCCGGGGGGCATCGTGGCGCTGCGCATTTCCGATCCGGAAACACCTCAGGCCCTCGCTGGCCTCTCTTACTATGGCGCTGAAATTCTTCTTAGCCTCGGCAATGGGCAAGACTGACATTTGGGGTGGCTCCTTTTTCCAGTTAGACACCTCTATATTAGGCTAAATGGGATCACTAGGTCAAGTTGACCAAAGTTTCTCCAAACACCCTTTCGCTGACAATAAGCTGTCACCCCTGCGGTTTAGGATGAGCCTATGACATCCGACCGTGGGGGTTTCCATTTCCGAGTCAATGGCAGGAAATTACACGGTTGGAATGGAACAGAATTTTCACAAGGGATTTCCTCCTTGGACCTCGCCTGACTTCCACTGACTTCTACCCACTTCTTCCGGCTTTAGGAGGCGCCTATGCCAGAAACGTTGGACAACCGCCTGG